>CANAXK010000025.1 GCA_947365485.1 uncultured bacterium | reverse complement strand
ACACCCGGATTCGAACCGGGGGTAAAAGCTTTGCAGGCTTCTGCCTTACCACTTGGCCATGTCGCCGTAACAGAATCAATGATAACTTAAACATACAAATTTTGCAAGAGCGTGGACGCGGGATGAGGAGAAAATAGTCCGGGTGGGGAAGAAGGAGGGAAATTAATATTAATCATAATATGATGATTTAGTAGGCTCATGTGTGTACCCATTAGGGTGGTAGATATATTAAAGCCAGTGCGCCATTATAGATGGTATGATTTATTGAATTTATGCGAAAATCAAGCAAAATGTTTAAAGTAGAAAAGATTGAAATGATTAATAAGACATTTAGATTGCCCTTAGATTTAGTGTAGCGATTGCAGGTTGTTGCCAGGAATCATAATATTTCGTTGAATAGACTTGTTTAACAATGCTGTGAATATGCTTTGAAACGTTGTGAATATAACCTAAAATAAACGAGATGGCTTTGCAACCAAGGGGCTTTTAGTGCGACCAATGAGGCAGACCTGTAGTAATAGAACAGTCTAGTAGTCCCGCGGAATGTCTGCTGACAAAATATCTACGTGTGTAGCACCGTGCGTAGCGCCAAAAAAAAGCTATGAACTTTTTATCGTGCATAGCTGTTGATTAGGGATATGTGTATCGTCGTTTTTTAAGGAGTATAGATATATATTAGCAGTATATTTTTTAAATAAAATCATTAGAATGTATGATTTTGTTCTTGACTTTAATAAACATTTTAGAGCTGATTCATATAGCCCTGTCGGGCTAAAACCTGACGGCTACTTCACCCCGGTATAAGTATCATTGAAAAAATATTATTATATACTAGAATTAGTAATATAGACTAGACGGGAGTGGAGTTTTATGAATATTGATAAGAAAAAATTAGCTATACAGATTCTGGCAGTTGCCGGTCTTGCTCTTACAATAAAACTGGCAATGATTTATTATGTCGCAAACTACGAAAAATACGCGCTTCCGAGCTTCTGCTCAATAAACGAATTTATTGACTGCGACGGCGCTGCAAAATCAACAGTCTCGCAGTTCTGGGGCATTCCGCTCGCTTATTGGGGCATGCTCTTCTATATCACTGTGATGTTCCTGACAGTCGTGGATAAACTCAAACAACTCAAATTCCTTAAATTTCTGGAAGTGTTTAAAAACCCGATGTCGTATATTACAGTGATGGGAACAGTTGCTTTCGCGGTCTCAATGGTGCTTGCTGGCCTGAGCTTGTTCAAGATAAACAAACTCTGCCTTCTTTGCGTGATAACCTATTTTATCGACCTTGCAATCGCACTTGCGGCATCTTCAGGTAAAATCGGCAACATCATGGAAAGCTTTAAGACAACGGTTGTTGACTTTATTGCCGGCGCAAAACAGTACACAAAGACATTCGTAGTGCTCGTAATCCTTGCAACATCGTTCTTGTGCTACACAGGCATGACCTACAACTTTGTGCCGCATATCAAGAAGCAGAAATCTATTCTTAAATACAGAGATATCAAATACAATCCGTATCGTGTTAAGGGCAATACACTCGGAGACGAGAAAGCTGATGTTGTTATTGAGCTATATTCAGACTACGTATGCCCGCTCTGCTACATCCATAATATAATGCTTCATCAGGCGGTTAAAGAGTTTTCCAACGTCAAGGTTATTCACCACAATTACCCGTTTGACAAGGAGTGCAATCCTTATATCAGCGTAAATATGCACCCGAATGCATGCTTTATGGCAAAAGGCGCGATTGCTGCAAGAAAACAGAATAACTACTGGGAAATGAGCTCTCTGTTGTACGAAGAACAGCCAAAAAACATGGAGCAGATGCTTAAACTTGCTGATAAGCTAGGGTTTAACGAAGTGAAGTTTATCGAAGATTTCAACGCTCCAGAGACTTTCAACGAAATAGAATCGGAAATTGATAATGCAAGCAAGCTTCGTATCGATGGCACACCAACCATGTACGTAAACGAAGAGCGGGTTGTCGGCGTAATGCCTTACTATGAATTGAGGAATGTGTTAATAAAACATGGAGCAAAACCAAGAAAATAAAATCTTAATCCATGCCTGCTGCGGGATTTGTTCAGGATATCCTATCTCATTGTTGAAGGAGATGGGATATTCTCCTGTTGTGTATTTCTGCAACCCCAACCTTGATACAGAAGCGGAATTTGAACGCAGGCTTGAGGCGCAGAAAGTCGTCTGCATGTACCACTGGGTTGAGCTGGTTGTGGAAGATTACCGGCATGAGAATTTTCTTGCTGCTGCAATAGGGCTGGAAGATGAGCCGGAGCGCGGAAAACGCTGCGATGAGTGTATAAGATTAAGACTAAGAAAGACTGCCCAAAAAGCACATGAACTTGGAATCTCAAAGTTCACAACCTCGCTTGTGATAAGCCCGCACAAAAACTTTGAGCGGATTACACAAATCGCAAACGAAGTCGCAGACGGGCTTGAGTATGTGGCAATAGATTTTAAGAAAAAAGACGGGTTTTTGAAGACGAACAAGCTTTCAAAGGACTTGGGTTTGTACAGGCAGAATTATTGCGGATGTGAATACACTAACCCCCTCTCCTTGAGGAGAGGGTAGGGTGAGGTGTCAACCAGAAAAGGAATGTGAATTAATGGAATGTAAAAAAGACGAAAATATACTTGAGTGTACATGCTCTTCTACAACATGCAAAACACGCGGAGTGTGCTGTGAATGTGTTAGGCACCACAGAGAAGCGGGACAAATCCCGGGCTGCTTTTTCCCTAAATCAGCAGAGTTGAAGCACAACAGGTCGATTGAGTACTTTGTGGAAGTCTATTCAAAATTAATCAATAAGTAAAATACTTGTCAAAATCCACATCTTCGAAATTACAGAGCAGGTGGAAAATGTCGTCGTCATCATCAAGACGCTGGAAGTTGTATTCATCAAACAGCCAGCACTTCGGATTGATACCTTTGACACGGACAATGTTCTTGTCCTTGAGGATTTGAAGCTTCTTCTTCACTTCCTCAACCGGCAGGTTAACGAGTTTTGCAAGCTCAACAGCAGTAATACCATCAGCATTACTGTATTTTTCAGGGGTAAGGAACATGAGTTCCAGCCCAACCATTTTTAGACTAGTATCTTCCGCTTCTGAACTCATGCACTTATTATAACTCATTTATTGCGGGATATCAACGATGAATGTAGAACCGTTGTTTACCTCGCTTATCAGAGAGATTTTTCCGTTGTGAAGCTCGACAAGCTCCTTTGTAATCGTAAGCCCTAATCCGGTTGAACTCTCTTTCTTTGTGTAAGCACTGTCAAGCTGCACAAATTTTGCAAAAATCTTGCCATGGTACTTCTTGTCGATTCCAATCCCATTGTCGTGTACAGCAAGCTTAAATCCGTCCTCGCCGCAAACAGCCGTAATATCAATTGCGTCGTTTTCCGGCGAGTATTTTATAGCATTGCTCACAAGGTTATAAAGAATCTGCTGGATTTTTTGATAATCCGCAAATACTTCAAAATCCGCATTCAAAGCCTTGTTTATCGTGATATTTTTCTTCTGTGCAAGCGGCATAAGTATGTTTGAAACTTCGTCTATCGCCCTTGTTATCCAGAAGGTGCTTTTTACAATCTTCATTGCGTTGGCTTCAATTTTGGACATGTCAAGAATCTCGTTAATCATGCCAAGAAGATGGGTTGCAGAGATTTTTATGTCGTTCACGTACTCTTCCTGCTTGTGGTTTAAATTCCCGTAAAGCCCGGCCCCTAATATATCCGAAAACCCGAGAATCGAATTTAGCGGGGTGCGCAATTCGTGCGAAATATTTGCCAAAAACTCGTTCTTGACCTTGTCAGCCTCAAGAATCTTTTCGTTCTGCTCTTTTATTGTTTTGTAAGCCTGATTCTTTTCTAAAATCCCGTCTTTGAGAGCTTTGAGCTGAATCTTGAACACATTTGAAAGCTCCAAATCCTTAAGCACGTACGATAAAACCGCAGAAGCCGCGTCAAGCGCCGAAAGGTCGGATTTTGTGTAGAAGTTTTCTTCGCGTTTTGACAGCACAATGAGCCCGAAAACTGTTGATTTTACTGAAATCTTGGAGATGATGTAGGAGTTTTGCCTGCTTCCTTTGAGCTCAATCGTTTCAACAAACTTTGATTCACCGTTTGTAATTTTACCTGCTTTAGAAAAAGCAAACTCTTTAACCTCGCCAGACATCGGGAAAACTTTTTCTGCTTCGTAGTTTGCATGTTTCTTGTAAGAATACTTTAGCTGCAAGCTTTCCGGGTTTATAAAATAAATAAATCCCTCATCAAAAATGAGCATTTTCTCAAGTTTTCTAAAAATATTAACGCCGGTCTTATCGCTGTTCAGGTTAATCTCAAACAGCGACGGTACGAGTTCTAAAATCTTTTCAGACGAAATAATCGGCATATCTCTCCCTTGATTTATCACTATTATATCATATTGTAAAGTTTTGTAAATATTGAATCTCTTAAAAGGAAATTTTTCAACGCAAAAAAACTTTATGTATACAAGGGAAATTTTTACAGGTTAATTAGAAAGGTCGGTTAATTATGACAGGTTATGCACTTGATAGTATTGGCGCTTATGGCTATGATCCAGCTTTTTTGCAGGCTCTAAATTCGTACAATTTAAATTTTAAATCACAGCCAACGGATACTATACCAACAGAAAATGTTAACAATATTATGCCGCAGTCTAAAGCAGAAGAAACAAACTCAAGCAATGCAGGAATCATTGTTGGTGGTCTTCTTACAGTAGGCGCGGGTGCTCTACTATACAAAGCTCACAAAAAGGGCGGTGATAAAGGTCTTGCAGAAGGATTTAAACAAATCTGGAATGGACTAAGAGGCAAAGGTACTCAGGCTGCGACTGAAGCAACAGGAGGGGCTGTAGAAAACGCTACAGCAGAGACTGTGACTTCTAAATTTAGTGCGATGATGGGGGCTGACGGCAAGCTCGTTTACACCATTCCTGGAAAAACTAAAACGATTTCAGGCAAAAATGCAGTAGAAGATTTTGCCAACAAATACGATATTGACCTCAAGAAGTTGACAAGGTTTAACAAAAACTCAAAACTCGACGGCTACAAGTTCGTGTTTGAAGACGGCGGTATCAAAAACACAGTAACAGTTAAGAATGGCGAAATTATTGACATTCACAACGGAACAACTTCAATCAAAAATGTTACTGAATCAACTATTCCTAATGAAATAAGGTTTGTAGACAAACTAAGAGCAAAAGTTGCTCAGATTGAAAAACGTGAAGCCGGCTGGGGTAAAGGTCTGACTGATGTTCAATGGACAACTCAAATTGGGGACAACACATTGAAAATCACAAAGGCTAATCTAAAAGCAAAAACAGCTGCTTCAAAGGTTGAACTTACTTCTCTTGAAAGGTTTGCGGAGGATTCTGATGCAGTAAAAGCATACTTCTACAGAAATCCAGAGGCGAAAGCACTGTTCACATCGAAGGATTTAACAAATGGCAAGCTTCCAAAAGGTATGAAGATTGAATCCTACGTACATAATTTTGACGCAACTACAAAATGTCACTACAAAGACGGTGAGTTAGTTGGAATCACTAAGGGCGGCAAGTATTTTGCAAAGGGTTCGGATGAGTGCGATGCATTCCTTGGTGAAAATCAGGATGTATTGAAGAAGGTTATAGAAAAAATCTTCAAGGATAACAAGCTTCCGACTGATATAAAAGCAGTACTGGTAGCGGCATAAAAGCTTTATTGCTCACACATTTATTATTGGCGCGAAACTTCGTTTCGCGTCTTCTCGTTTGGGTAATGTATTGATAAATGTGAAGATTTTGCTGTAATACAATAAGCACATTTAAAATAGAGTACAGGCTAAAGATTTTGATTATGATTTTCGCTAACGAAAGGAGGTGGCTATGATAATCAAAATTAGCGAAAAAGAACTACTGCTAATACTAGCAATAGTTCTCGCAATCAAAGTCCTTTAATCGGGACGCAGGTTTGGGTGTTAACGCCACCCATGCCTGTACTCTTATTTTAACCCATTTTAGAAAATTTTCAAGTGTTTCCAATATCTTTAACACACTTTGCAATTGTTTCTGTTGCGTCAAATTTTGCAAGATGAGAAGCGTTTTGCTTCAGATAATTCATTTTTACCGGATTCTCCAAAAGCTCTACAATCGTCTCTCTTAACTTGTTCGGCTCCAAATCCTTGTCCTCAATGTAAACACAGGCACCCATCTCAAGCAGATACTTTGCATTTATGCGCTGGTGATTTGCAGCAGCATGCGGATAAGGTATGAGAATCGGCGCAGCTTCTGATGCGCAAATCTCTGAAAGACTCAATGAACCGGCGCGTGAAACTACGATGTCGCTGGATTTGAGAACAGATATCATGTTTTCAAAATAAGGTCTTATGATAAGATTCCTGTCCTGCTCAAACGCCGGATAAATCTTCTGGATTCTATCTACTACATCATCGTAATTCTTTTTCCCGGTCTGGAAAATTACTTGCAGATTCAATTCCTGCGACAATTCCTTGATAAGCTCGATTGTCGTGTTATTGATAGACTTTGCGCCCTGAGAACCGCCCATTATGCACAAAGTGAGCCTGTTTTCTAATTCCATTTCCGCTCTGGCAGCAGGTTTTGTCTTGGTCTTAAATTCTTCTCTTATCGGATTTCCGGTAACAATTGCGTTCTTGTTAGGAATAAACTTTTTTGCGTTTGCAAACGCGAGCGATACGTATTTTGCACGCTTAGAAAGCCTTCTTGTAACAAGCCCTGGCATTGCGTCACAGTCGTGCATCATGTAAGGGGTCTTGGTTATGATGCAGGCAAAAATCATTGGGGCTGAAACATAGCCGCCTGTTGCAAAAACCGCGTCAGGCTTATACTTTTTGATGTACCTGATTGAACGAATGATGGCTTTTACAAGCTTAACACCCCAGATGAAGAACTTCGGGTTTAGCTTTCTTGGCATGCCGGAAACACTCACGTGCAAGAATTTGTATCCTTTTTTTGCAGCAAGCTCAAATTCCATGTTGCGCTTGTTACCCACATAGTAAATCTTTGCTCCGTCCTGATTCAGAGCGTCAGCCACAGCCATTGCAGGGTAAATATGTCCTCCTGTTCCGCCTCCTGTGACGAAATAGGTGCTATTGTATACTTCTGACATTAGTTCTTATCCTTCTCACATTGTCTTTTGATATGTTTAATAAAATTCCAACCATCCATAATGATACCATGATAGATGAACCGCCGTAACTAATGAACGGCATCGGAACACCTGTTGCCGGTACAAACGAACTTGCAACCCACATGTTCAGGAACCCCTGAAAACAGATTGAGAACGTAAGCCCGAGAGCAAGCAGCTTTCCGTACATGTCCTGACACTTGACTGCAATCACAAACCCGCGCTGAAGAATCGTCCAGAAAAGACAGATTATAAGAAAACACCCTAAAAATCCGTGCTCTTCCCCGATTACCGCAAAGATAAAGTCTGTGTGCGCTTCCGGAAGCCATGCCAGCTTCTGCTTTGAAGCTCCGTATCCAAGCCCGTAAAACCCGCCTGAGGCGAACGCAACAAGCGACTGGATGATGTTGTAACCGGCACCGAGCGGGTCAGCTTCCGGATGAAGCCAGGTCGTGATACGAGATGACTGGTAGCCTTTCAAACCTTTTAGAAGCAAAAGCGGTATCATTAATCCTGCTCCGCCAAGTATTAGCTGCACAGAACCGCCAGCGCATAAGTATATTGCAACGGAGGTTGAAAGCAAAAGCAGCACCATACTTAAGTTTGGCTGGGTAAAAATAAGCCCTATCATAATGAGTATCGGCACAAACGCTGTTACGATTTTGTTGTTGTCCAGTAAATCTGTGTTCTTGTAAAAAACCGCAGCAAGAAGCATTACAACAGCCGGCTTTGCAAACTCTGACGGCTGCAAACTCAAAGGCCCTATGTTAATCCAGCGCTGCGCACCGTTTACGGTCGTACCGGCAACTTTAACCAGAACAAGCATTATTATTACAAAAACAGCAAACGGCAAAGTGTATGCCATGAGCTTTTTGTAATGAAAATTGGAAAGGAACCTTAAACCCACAATCCCCACTATCACGCCAAGAAGCTGCTGGATGAGGAACCTTGCAGGATTTAGCCCCATGTCAATACATTTTGGAGCGCTGGCAGAAAATATTGCCATAAGCCCGATTACAACAAGGAAAATGACCGCAATCAATAACGGCCTGTCTGATTGCATGTTCTGCGTACTCATTTTTTCGGTGTTGTAATTATTTAGATAAGACATACTCTTTGAAAACTTCTCCTCTATGCTCGTAACTCTTGAACATGTCAAAGCTTGCGCACGCCGGTGAAAGAAGTACCACGTCAGGTTTTAAACTGATTGCTCTGTCAATTGCTTCTTCCATTGAGTGTTCTTTAATTATATTACTAAAACCATTTTTTTTCAGGTTTTCTTCAAATCTTTCTGTTGCCTCCCCAATCAAAAGCACTGTCTTGATGTGCTTGTTTATGGAATGACACATCTCCGTCAAATCCGTGTTCTTGTCTCGCCCCCCGAGAATCAAAGCAACATCTGTGTTGTTAAAGGAATCTATTGCAACAATTGATGCCTCCGGATTCGTAGCCTTTGAATCGTTGTAAAAAGTTATCCCGCCCATCTCGCGAACCTTCTCAAGCCTGTGCTCTGGCGCGCGGAAAGACATTACCTGCTCTTTTATGTCAGAGCTACTCATTCCGAGAAGCTTCGCAATAATTATCCCGCACATGATGTTTTGATAATTGTGATGACCCACAAGCGGACAGTCCTTGAGCGAAATAACCCGCTCTCCCCTGTAGCAGATATAGCCATCAATTATTCCGCAATCCTTAGAGTCGTCAAAGAAAACAACGTTATTGCACTCTTTAGAAAACTCCTTGAGCTTTGAATCATTAGCATTAAGAATCGCAAATTCAGGCTCCTGCGGCGGCAAAAATAACTTTGCCTTTGCCTTGAAGTAGTTTTCCAATCCTCCATGCCAGTCAATGTGGTCAGGCGTAAAATTAGTCCAACAGGCGATTTTTGCCTTGAACTTTTCTGTCATTTGAGCCTGATAAGAACTTACTTCACACACAAGAAAATCGTGGTTTCCGCTTATCAGAGATGTTGGCGGAACCCCAATATTCCCGCATACAGGCGCTGAAAACTTCTTGTTTAGAATGTGCGATACAAGCGCTGTTGTGGTGGTTTTGCCGTTTGTTCCCGTGATTACGATAAACGGAATCTTTGTGTTAAGGTAAGCAAACTCGATTTCAGAAATTATCTTGATGTTTTTCTCGTTTAATCGTTGAAAGATTTCTGATTTTGGCGGAATCCCAGGACTTGTTACCGCAAAAGATGAGCCGGAAATGAACTCGTCACTGTGGTATCCGCACTCGATTTTTACGCCTCTTTGTTTTAATTCTTCAATCTTCTGCTTAAACTCTTCTTTCGGGGCTTTTGATTCTGTTATAAAAACATCGTAGCCCTTTGTAAGAGCGTATTCCGCAGCAGAAATTCCGCTTTTTGATAAACCAAGTATTAAAACTTTTTCTGACATAAAATTCACACTTTCTTAGAGAATAATATTTAAAACTACCGCTGTTACTGAAAGTATAAGCGATACAAGAGTAAATTCTTTTACAATTCTAATCTCAGAATGATTGCAAAGCTCGAAGTGGTGGTGAATCGGCGACATCTTGAAAATTCGCTTCCCTGTGAGCTTGAAACATGTAACCTGCAAAATTACAGATAAAGTCTCTATAACAAATACCCCGCCGAATACTGCAAGCAAAAGCTCGCACCTTCCAAGCACGGCAAGCGTTCCGAGAAGCCCGCCAAGAGCAAGTGAGCCTGTGTCACCCATAAATACCTGCGCTTTTGGCTTGTTGTATCTCAAAAACCCGATTAACGCACCGATTACAGTCGCTGCAACAATCGCAGCCGCTGAATGCCCGTCCATAAACGCAATTAGACCGCACGCCATAAACGCCGGAATCCCTGTGGCAGCAGCAAGCCCGTCAAGCCCGTCTGTAAGGTTGTAAGCGTTAGACGCACCTGTTACAACAAAGACCGTGAAAATCGGGTATAAGAACCCTAAGTCAAAAGACTTTGACCCGAGAGTTATTACCGTTCCGTAAGTCTGCATTGCGTAAATTGTCGGAATCAGGGCTATCAGAATCTGTCTTACAAGCTTCCCGCGCGGACTCAAGCCCTTGTTTTCATGACCTTTGATTTTTAAATAATCATCCTGAAATCCGGCAAGAGCCATAAACAGAAGCGTTATGATAATTATCCACGCAGAATTATCCATCTGCTGCGCCATCAAAAGGGTTATTATTGAGGAAATAATAATCGCTGCAATGATAAACACACCGCCAGTTGTCGGGGTTCCGGCTTTTTTTGCATGAGCTTCCGGTGCCACATCAAGAATATACTGCCCGATGGTTTTCTTTCTCAAAAAGTCTATATACGGCACTCCGAATAAGAGGCACAAAACCATACTCATAAGCAATGCTACTGCAATCATTATCATAACTCTTTTTCTCCTTCTGATTACTCCTTTGATTTTACTCCAAACAGGGGCAAATACATAGCACGAGTTTTAGGGTAATGTAAACTTTTGTAAAAATTAAGTCAATTATTTAAGGAGAGCATACTTTATATATATAAGTATAAAACGAGGATAAAAATATGTACTGTGGTTCAATCAGTAACACCAATATCTTTATAAACGGCAGACGCATAGGCGGTTGCGGCTGGAACAACTGGGGCTGTGGCTGGGGAATGGGAAGCTTTTCTCCGGGGTGCTTTGGATACGGATTCGGCTGCGGTGGCGGCGGGTTTGAAATGGGCGCAGGAATCGGGCTCGGCTATGCTGCCGGCGTGACATTCTTGCCGCTTGTTCCCAAGATTATCGGCGGTGTTGCAAAAGGCGTGAAAAACTTGTGGCAAAAAATCTTCCCGCCTAAGAGTGAGAAAGTTGACAATCAAAAATAGCACGGTCAAGTTCGTCAAAGTTTTTGATAATCGTATCAACGCAGTCAATTTTTTTATAAAATTCTATTGGCTCAAGTGAAGCTATCGCAAGAATTTTACCTATTCCGGCACTCTGGGCTGATTTTATTCCGGCAATAGCGTCTTCGACTACAACGCAGTCTCTGGGCTCTAAACCGAGTCTTTCTGCTGCAATAAGGAATATGTCAGGAGCTGGTTTTCCCGGAATTTTTCCGTTTGAGTACACAATTTTATCCAAATCAAACCATTTTGCGAGGTTAAATTCTTTTATGTAGAACTCGACATTATCCCATTCTGACATTGTTGCAATTGTTCTCGGGATGTCATTTTCTTTAAGAAAATCCAAAAAATCAACAGCACCGGGAGCAAGCTTAAAGCTTTCTCTATCAAGCAGGCAGCGCTTGCGGTAGAGTGATTCTTTTTCTTTGGCATACTTTTCGACCATCTCTTCAGAAGGCTTTTTGCCGATTGCGTATTCAATGATGTCGGCGTTTGTGTGTCCGAACATCTTGTCGCGCATTTCTTCGTCAGAAAAAGCTGTTCCTCTCAAAATTTTGGAGAACTCTCTCCACGCATCGTAGTGAAGCTGTGAGTCCCAGTATAGCGTCCCGTTAAAATCAAAAATAATGCCTTTCATATCTTAATTATACTCCAAAGTAGTTTTATCTGATATAATTATGGTAATGAAATTCAATCTTAATCTGGATAGTATTAATTATATAAAAATTGTCTACAAAGATCGCTCAGAGAGAACCTGCTGCAAAAAAGCTGCAATAAAATTTATGGGGGAGCGAGAAATCGTGGCTTGCATAAAATACGAAGAAGGTATCCACGTTTCTGCACCGCAGGAAGTGCTTTTGAGCTTTGTGTGCAATAACGGACTGTATAGAACCACAACGACTCTCAAGTATTTTGAAATCAGAGACCCTTATATATATTTTACACTCCAAACCCCAGACGGGCTTGAATACCAGCAGAATAGGGAGTATTTCAGGGTAAGAATGCAGGAAAAAGTTGTGCTCTCTTATAAAGAAAAAGGCGAAATTATTCATACTCCCTGCACCACTTACGATATCTCTGCAAACGGCATAAGGCTTGAACTCCCGTATAAAATCGACAGCATAGAAGATGTTTACATAAAGATTCTGTTTCCAAACCATGAACTCAAGACAAAAGCCAGATTTGTGCGCTTTGATGACGAAGACGATATTCTAAAATCTGCATTCAGGTTTGTTGATTTGCAGGAAAATGACATGGATTTTATCTCCCAAAAATGTATCCAGAAACAACTTGAATACAAAAGAAGCGGGCTTTTGTAAAGTTTTGTAAAACTTTTTAATATTTGCCCTGTATATAGCAATTTTTGCCTGAAAAGTGTTTTTACATGTATAGGTGTGTAACTCTAAGGAGGTTTGTATGAATCATGTATCATTTTATGGCGGAGAATCATGTGGAAGTGTTGCAGCCAGATGCAATGTAGATACCCCGCGTCCTGAGACCCCGATTGTTCAGACTCCTGACAGGGATACGGTGAATTTTAGAGGCAGGGATTACGAAGAGGAAAAATCATCTTCTTTTGTATCAAAAGGTTTGAAAGGAGCAGCATTTATTGCTCTTGTAATCGGCGGCTTGGGCTGCGTGCATAAATATGATGTTGTAGGAAAACTAAAAGACGGCAAGGTTAAAGACTTTTTTAAAAAGTATGACAAGATTACAGAGCCATGTCATAAGTGGTGCTCACAGGCAAAAGAATACGCTGTTAAAGGGTATGAAAAAATTAAAGGCTGGTTTAAGAAGTCATAGTTTTCTGCTAACATGATTCTATGATAAAAAAACTGCTCTTAGGCTTAATATGGGTATACCAGAAGATTTCTGCACTTACTCCTGCGAGGTGCAGGTTTTATCCTACCTGCTCTGAATACATGAGGCAGGCAATTGTAAAATACGGCGTTTTAAAGGGCGGGTGGCTTGGTATAAAAAGGATATGCCGCTGCCACCCGCTCAACGAAGGTGGGTATGATCCGGTGCCTTGAAGCGCTACTTACGCTTCTCGCAAAGGCTAGGTATCCCGATTAGTGCCATGTAGAAAACACATCCGAATAAAACTAAGTTTAAAATTTCCATAACTAACTCTCCTTTCCGTGAGATTGCTGTATGTTTTACCCTATATATTTCCTATTCCACATTTTTCGATTTTGATAACGCTTTTGTGTCAAAATTTTTACAATTCTTTACAATCATCAGTTTACATTGACATTGTTTTGAGTGTACAATTATATCAGGAGGCTTTATAACTTTGAGTAAAGGCTACGAAAATTTCAATAACATGGAAACTTCCTTTAGAAAATCCACACTAATCCAGGAGCGCATCGGGCTTGTTTCAACTCACATGTACAAGCAGTTTTTGGACTATCAGCATGCGACTTTGAACACTACTGAGATTTTCGCGGAGATGATTGATAACTTCAAAGCAATCGCAGATTCGCTCAAGCAATCTTTCTCTGCGCGCGGGATTACAACCGAAAACATTTATGTGGAGCACGACAAGGAAAAAAGTGTTGTTATTATTAATATTCTGTGGCACACAATAAGCCTCACCACAAGATGTAATTACGAACCGCAGGCTTTGTTCAGAGAAGGCGCCCAGCCAATGTTTTCCGGACGTATCATG
>CANAXK010000024.1 GCA_947365485.1 uncultured bacterium | reverse complement strand
TCATTAGGGTTAAGCTCAATTGCTTTGTCATAATCTGCAAGCGCACCTTTGTTGTCACTAAGCATGTATTTTAGATTTGCGCGGTTGTAGAACGCGTCTGAATACTTTCCGTTAAGCTCGATTGCTTTGGCGTAATCATCCATTGCGCCTTGAATGTCATTGAGCGCAACTTTCAACACCCCTCTGTTATTGTAGGCAAAAGCAAAGCGCGGGTTGATTGAAAGCGCGTTGTTGTAATCAGCGAGCGCGCCTTTTAAGTCGTTAGTAAGCTGTTTTATATAACCTCTGTTCAAGTAGAGTTCAGGGTTTTTAGGATTAAGTTCAATTGCTTTGTCAAAATCAGCAATTGCGCCTTTGGTATCTTTTTTCAGGAATCTCATCGAAGCCCTGTTTGAATAAGCCAGAGACTGGTCTTGCGGACTCTCTGCTTTTTGGATTTCTTCTATTGAAGTAGAAAGTGGAGTCGTGGCAAAACAAGCGTTGTTAAACGCAAATATAGTTAAGATTGCAAGTATAAAACTTGTTTTTTTCACGATACGTACTCCTTCATCAAGTTGGATTCTATTAAATAGTACCACATAATAAAACTATCGCAAGAGGGTAAGTTGAATTAGGCGAAGTGTATAGAGTTGCATTAGCAGACTCTATATAATAAAATAGTTATATAGAATTTTGCCGATGTGGCTCAGGTGGTAGAGCAATCGATTCGTAATCGATAGGTCGGGAGTTCGAGTCTCCCCATCGGCAGTTATTCTTTCTTTACTAAAAAGAAAAAGTAACCCAATAGAAAAGAGTATAGGGCTGGTTGATGTATATTCCGCTTTGTGCGTGGGTTTGAACGAGATTAAAAGGCTCAACACATTATTACTTGTGTTGAGCCTTTTTAATTCTTTAAAAATAAATTAGCATAAAAATAAAAATATGTATATAAATGTTAAAATATGTTAAAGTGACTTTGTATATTATAATTATTAGAATGCTAGTTTAGTGAGGTGAAAGCCCAGGTTTATAATTGATTTGGTCTGTTTCAACACAAGTAATAATGTGTTGAATGAAAATGAGTATGAATAGGAGGAAATATGGTAAAAATTTCTGTAATTATACCAGTTTACAATGTAGAAAAATACTTAAATGAGTGTCTGGACAGTGTCGTAAACCAAACGCTTGATAAAATGGAAATAATTTGTGTTAATGATGGCTCTAAAGATGAATCATTGAAAATTTTGAATGAATATGCTGCTAAAGATTCAAGAATCAGGGTTATAGATAAGCCTAATGGCGGTTATGGTTCGGCTTGTAATGTAGGCTTAAATGACGCAAAAGGAAAGTATATAGCGATTTTAGAGCCGGATGATTATATTGACTGCAATATGTATGAAGAGCTTTATAAGATTGCAGAGGAGTCCGGTGTAGACATTGTTAAGTCTAATTATTTTGAGAATTACGATATTCCGGCAAACAGGCGTATTAATGAAATTGATTTTCGTAAGTACGATGTGATGCCAGATACAGAATTTAACATAAAAGATTTTCCGGTATTCTTGTACTACCACCCGAGTATATGGAGTTGTGTTTATAGCAAAGAATTTATCGAGAAGAATCATATAAGGTTTGTGGAAGCTCCGGGTGCAAGTTGGACGGACAATCCGTTTCAGGTACAGACAATGTGTCTTGCCGAAAAGATTGTTTACACACCAAAAGCTTATTATTACTGGAGAAAGATTAATCTTTGCGATTCAGACGATTTGAAGGACTATAGAATACCATTTTTAAGAAGCAGAGAAATCCATGACTGGCTAAGAGGTGCAAACATTTCTGATGACGGCATCTGGGCTTGTTTATACAAGCGTGAGATGGCCTATATTTTTATTGTGCTTGGAATGCTTACTCTTAAGACATACAAGCTGGCCAAACCGGAGATTGAGAGGCTTTTGAAAGAGATGGATATGGAGCGTATTAAAAGGTGTAAGTATGTAACTTCGAAGGAGATAAAGCATTATAAGGAATTGAGTAATCGTTTAGATTGGGTATTTTATTCAAGGAAGTTGAAGTACTACAGGAAGAAAATGATTAGCATAAATTGGAATAAACAATCCAAATGCGTGGTATTGTTTGGTAAAAATATTCTTGGAGGTAAACTCTATGACTAAATTTCTCCAAAATATATTTTCAATAACAAATGAGGAAGATGGAAAACTTATAAGGCTCTTGGGATTAAGAATACGACCTGGGAAGAGAAGTTTTAAAAAATTAGAACGTAGGATTGAGGAAATGCGCCGGCTGCAAGAGTGCTTGATTGATGTTAAATCTGTTTCCAAGGCATCGGGCTTTTTGCGCATTGTTCAGTCAATTGATTTTGAGATTTTATGCAAGGTGGATGAAATTTGCCGAAGGCATGGTATTTCGTATTGGCTTGATGGCGGTACTCTGCTTGGAAGTATCAGGCATGAAGGTTTTATTCCCTGGGATGACGATTTGGATATAGCGATGATGGATTCTGATTATGAAAGGTTTCAGACTGTTGTAGAGGAGGAGTTTAAAGGTACCGATTTTGTGTTCAAGCAAGTTCCGTCCCATATTGGGAAAATCTTGCATAAGGATTTTTTGCCGCAAACAGAAGAAGAATGGATTGATTTCACAAACTGGGAAAAGAATGAAAGGCTCTATCTGGGTGTTGATATATTTCCGTTTTATTATTGTAAAAATGAATTATCGGATGAAATTATCAAGGACAAAATAAAGCAGAGCCATGTTGAAAAACGTATTATGTACAACAGGAGCAATAATAATTACTTAAAATATTATGAGATTAATGACTTTGTTAAAAAGAAAAATAATGAACTGAGTTCAAAAAATGCGACCCAAAGAGTTTTTCTAGGATTAGAGACTATTTCACCAGCTCCTTATGTTTTTAAAATAAACGATATTTTTCCATTAAGAGAGCAAGTTTTTGAAGGTAAAAAATTTTTTGTGCCTAAAAATTACAAAAATATTCTGTTAGACTATTATGACGACTGGGCAAAAATAATATTTTATCCACCACATCTGGATTTTAGTAAAGTTTGTAAACAAGATAAATGCAAATTGCTCGAGCATTTAACTATTGAAGAGAAAGTCATAAAACAAGATTAATCCTATCTTTGTGTTATGATGAGGAAGACACAAAAAAGGATAGCTTATGAGTGATGAATTGTTATCAATAATTGAAAAAAACAGCAGAATTGGCGTGAATGAGCTTGCAGTGCTGCTTGGAAAAGAAGAAATCGAGGTTGCAAACGAGATTGCAAAACTCGAATCAGAAGGAGTTATTTGTGGCTACCACACGCTTATTAACTGGGATAAGACCTCTATTGAAAAAGTCACCGCGCTTATTGAGGTTAAAGTTACACCGCAGCGCGGACAGGGCTTTGACAAGATAGCAGAGAGGATTTATAACTATCCGGAAGTTCGCGCTGTTTATCTGATTTCAGGCGGGTATGATTTGCTTGTAACGCTTGAAGAAAAGACTCTGAAAGAAATTGCAGGATTTGTTTCGGATAAGCTTTCAACTCTCGATAGCGTGCTAAGCACTGCAACCCACTTTGTGCTTAAGAAGTACAAAGACCATGGAACTGTGTTTGATAAAAAGAAAGAGGATGAAAGAGAGGTTATTACTCCATGACAAAGCCGCTTTCAGATTCTGTAAAAAGTCTTAAGCCATCCGGTATCCGCAAATTCTTCGATATTGTAAGCGAGATGAAAGACGCGATTTCTTTGGGCGTTGGTGAGCCGGATTTTGATACTCCATGGCATATCAGAGATGAAGGTATTTTTGCGCTTGAAAAAGGCAAAACGTTTTATACTTCTAATGCAGGATTGAAAGAGCTTAGAGAAGAGATTTGTAATTATGTTTCAAGAACCCAGAGGGTAAATTATGACCCGATGCATGAGGTGATTGTAACAGTTGGTGGGTCTGAAGCGATTGATATCGGCTTAAGAGCAATGTGTAACCTGGGGGACGAGGTTATTATTCCTCAGCCTTCTTATGTCTCCTATGAGCCTTGCGCGATTTTAGCAGGCGCTAAACCTGTTATTATTGATTTGAAGGCAGAAAACGAGTTTAGGCTGACTCCGGAAGAGCTCGAAGCTGCGATTACAGATAAGACAAAGGTTTTGATACTTCCTTTTCCTAACAACCCGACGGGTGCGATTATGGAAAAGGGGGATTTGGAAAAAATCGCAAAAATCATTATTGAGAATGATATTTATGTGATGTCTGACGAGATTTATGCGGAGCTTACGTATAAGGGTGAGCATGTTTCAATTGTGTCCCTTCCTGAAATGAAAGAGCGCACGATTCTTATAAACGGGTTTTCAAAGGCTTACGCAATGACAGGCTGGCGTCTTGGTTACGCGTGCGGGCCGGAAGAAATTATCAAACAGATGACAAAAATTCACCAGTTTGCAATCATGTGCGCTCCGACAACAAGCCAGTATGCTGCTGTTGAGGCGCTCAAAAACGGGGATGATGATGTGAAGATGATGCGTCAGGCTTACAACCAGCGCAGGCGGTTTTTGATGAACGCGTTTAGAGAAATGAATTTAGACTGTTTTGAGCCTTACGGCGCGTTTTATGTTTTCCCGTGCATTAAAGAATTTGGGATGACAAGTGAGGAGTTTGCAACGCGGTTTCTTGAGGAAGAAAAGGTTGCAGCTGTTCCTGGTACTGCGTTTGGAAACAGCGGAGAAGGGTTTTTGAGAATCTCTTATGCGTATTCGCTCGATAATTTGAAGATTGCGATGGAGAGATTGAAACGGTTTGTGGAAAGGCTGCGGAAAGGCTGATTATGTAAAGGTTGACCCCTCACCTAGCCTCGCCCCTTCGGGGTCTCTCCCTAAGGAGAGGGAGTTCGCCAAACATGTTGTCTCACTATTGAGGCAGACCAGTAGTTCTAAAACCAACTGGTAATGCTACATTTGTCTGCCGACCAACGCATTTACCCCCCTGCGGATAGAGAGAAGATGTCGTAGATTTCCTGGTCGGAGAGCTCGGTGATAATCTTTTCGCCTTCGTAAACAGCTAGGTCTGCTAGCTCTTTCTTTGATTTGAGCATTTCGTCGATTTTTTCCTCAAAAGTACCAAGAGTTATGAGCCTGTGTACCATAACGTTCTTGTCCTGCCCGATACGGTAAGTTCTGTCTGTTGCCTGATCTTCAACCGCAGGATTCCACCACAAATCATAGTGAATAACGTTTGTGGCACTTGTGAGGTTCAAACCCGTTCCGCCGGCTTTTAATGACAGAATCATTACTTTGCGATCCTTGTTGGTCTGGAAATCCTCAATCAGATTTTCGCGCTGCGGCACGGTTAATGAACCATGGAAGAATGAAGGCTCGGAACCGCATTCTTCATACAAGATTTTTGTAAGCAAATCGCCCATCTCTTTGTACTGGGTGAAAATAAGCGTCTTTTCGTCATTGTCAAGAATGCTCTGTACAAGAGAAACGCACTTTTCAGCCTTTCCGGAAAGCTCTTTTGAGGTTTCACCAGACTTTAAGAACTGGTAAGGGTGATTGCAAATCTGCTTGAGCGCAGTTATTAGCTTGAAAATATTCCCCCTTCTGTTTACGCCCGTAAACCCGCTTATCTTTTCCATCATCTCGTTAAGCGTTTTTTCGTAAAGTATTGCCTGAGATTTGGCAAGGTAGCAGTAATCGTTCAATACCATCTTGTCCGGCAGGTCTGAAATTACGCCCTTGTCGGTCTTTAAACGCCTTAGTACAAACGGTGATACAGAAAGCTTGAGCTTTGAGGCGCGTGATTTTTCCTTGAAACGCTCAATCGGCACAGCATAACTCTTCTGAAATTCTTTGAGCGAGCCAAGGTAGCCCTTGTTTATGAAATCAAAAATACTCCAGAGCTCTGTAAGCCTGTTTTCTACAGGAGTACCGGTCATTGCAATCTTTATGTCTGACTTGAGCGCCTTGATTGCAAGAGTCTGGGCTGTGTCAGGGTTCTTGATGTTTTGAGCCTCGTCAACAATAATCATGCCCCATGTGTTTTTCTTCATCTCTTCAACGTCAATTCTCATAATCGCGTATGTTGTAAGAATCACGTCGTTTTTTAAATCAAGTTTTCTATCAAGCCCGTGGTAAGTCGCGACCTTGAGCGAAGGAGCAAAAAGCTGCATTTCCTTCATCCAGTTTCCCATAAGGGTTGTCGGGCAGATTACAAGCACAGGGTTCTTGAGCTTGTTTTCTTCCTTGAGTTTTAGAATAAGGCTGATTACCTGAATTGTTTTACCAAGCCCCATATCGTCTGCCATACAGCAGCCAAAGCCCTTGGAAACATTTGTCCAGAGCCATTTGAGCCCTGTTTGCTGGTAAGCTCTCAAATCGCCTTTCAAGCCTTCCGGCTGTGAGACTTCAACTGGCTTTGCAAAATCCTTAATAACATTTGCGTAGGCATCATCGTAGTTGAAATCGTAGTTTTGAAGCTGACCAGACATTGAGGCATGGATTAGTTCTAGGCGTGTCATCTTTTTGTGGTTAGCGTTTTTGATTTGCTCAACAAGTTTTTCGCCCTCTGCCTTGTCTACAAGTATGTATTTTCCGTTATATTGGATAAGTCCGTTGCTTTCACTCACGAGCTTGTTAAATTCTTCAAGGGAAATCTTTTCATCTCCAAGAGAGACTTCATAAGAAAACTCCAGAATGTCGTCCAGTGAAATCGCGCTGCTTGATACTGTGTTAAAGATGTTCATCAAATCATCAGAGCGTGCAGCCTTGACCTTGGCGTTGATTGAAGCACGAGGAATAATTATATTCGTAAGCTCATCCGGCAGAATAACCTCAATCTGCGCTTTTTGAAGATAATAAGCTGTCTGTGCTATGATTTTGTAAACCTCATTTAGGTTCAATGTAAGCGCGAGCTTATCTTCGTCCTCAAAAAGTGTTTCCAATTCCGGCATATATCTAACAGCGTAGTTGAGCTGTTTTTCGATGATTTTAGAAATGTCAGCTGTATCCAAGCCCCAGATTTCATCTTTGTGGTACAAATCGTCAAGAATAATGGTCTCGTCTGTTTTGCGGTTTTTGATATGGATTTTTAGTTCAAACATATCGTCAGAAACTTTGTTTACCTTGAAATACGGTATCAAATCGTATTTTCCGAGATAAAGTTCGTCAAACCATTGTGCAAAGTTTTCGGCAAGGTCTTTGCCTTTCATTACGCACTTTTGCTCTAAATCCTTAATCATGTAATGGCCGGACTTGATGTCTTTGAATCTGTAAGCCTTGATTCCCAAAAACTTGTAAATCAGGTAGTTGAGGTATTCGCGAACAAATCTTTCAACAAAACCTTTTGGCTTATCCCCTTTTATGAACAAGTCATCAGGGAGATTGTTTTCAAGCTCGTTAATAATCTTTGCGGATTCTTTGTTTGAAATAATCGGTTCATACACGATTCTGAAACAAGAGTCTCCAGCTGTTTTATGAACAGTTGGGATGAAGTAGAGTTTTTCAATAAGTTTCATTACAAAGTGTGTAAGCTTATTGAAGTAAGCAAACGTCTGTGTAAGTGAGGAGAAGTCAACAACTTCGCCAAATCCGCCAAAGTAGTCCAGAACTAAATCAAGAGGCATAATGTAGCCGATTTGTCCGTTGACTTCTTTTGAGGTGAATCTAAACATAGAGCCTTTAGACTTTAGATAGAACTGAAAATTGTTTGTAGGTGTTACAAAGAACGATAAGCGCGGCTTGTCTGCTGTGCCGTCATTGATTAAAAGAAAATCAGTGTTACGCACAGGAGAGTTCGGGCTAAGGAAGATTCCTTCAAACTCGTCTTCTACAAGCTGGTATATCAAGCTCAAAGTGTATCTGAAATCCTTGTTCTTGAATCCGTTTGGGTTTTCGCTCAGGTTGAAAAAGAATTCGTCTACGTTATTTTTTTTCAGTGATAAATCTATGTCTAAAGGTTTTACGTCTGTCATTATTTCTCTCTACTTTATCAAACTATTGCAATCCATTTCTGCAGGCTTTTTGATGCCCATAATTTGAAGAACTGTTGGTGCAACATTGCACAAAGCGCCGTCTTCCTTAAGTTCAACCTTTTCCGGAGCATTGATTACAACAAGCGGAACTTCGTTTGTTGTGTGTGCGGTTTGCGGCTTGCAGGTTTTCTCGTCTACCATTGTTTCAGCGTTTCCATGGTCAGCTGTTAATATCATTGTAACACCATTTGCAACGCATTTGTCTGCGATTTTGCCTACGCATTCGTCAACAACTTTACAAGCCCTGGTTGCAGCTTCAATAACGCCAGTGTGACCAACCATGTCAGGGTTTGCAAAGTTTACAAGAATAAATCCGTAATCCTTGTTGTCAATAGCTTCAAGAACATTGTCGCAAACTTCATAAGCGCTCATCTCAGGCTGCATGTCGTAAGTTGCAACTTTAGGTGACGCAACAAGTTTTCTTGTCTCATGCGCTTGCGGCTCATCAATACCGCCGTTGAAGAAGAATGTTACGTGAGCGTATTTTTCTGTCTCGGCAGTTCTGAACTGGTTAACTCCGTTTGCTTCCAGAACATCTCCAAGTATGTTTACAAGCTGTGTTTTCGGGAAGGCAACAGGGAAGGTGAAAGTTGCTTCGTAGCTTGTCATTGTGCAGTAGTAAATATTTTTAAGCACTTTCTTTCTGTTGAATCCGTCAAAGTCAGCAAAATTAATCGCTTTGGTTATTTCGCGTGCTCTGTCCGGTCTGTAGTTGAAGAAGATAATAGCGTCATTATCCTGGATTCTTGTTTCTTCGCCGCCTATTGCAGCAGGAAGAACAAATTCGTCTGTAGCGCCTTCTTCGTAAGATTTTTTTACAGCTTCAATCGCAGAAGAAGCGTGGTTGCCTTCGCCAAACAATAAGCAGTTGTAGCCTTTTTCAACTCTATCCCAGCGGTTATCTCTGTCCATAATATAGTAACGTCCAATAACCGTTGCAATTGGAGGGAGGTTGTATTTTTTGAGCTCGTCTTCTACTGTTTGTAAATAAGTGCAAGCGCTTGAAGGCGGTGTATCGCGTCCGTCAAGGAATGCGTGTACATAGACTTTTGTAAGTCCTTCATCCGCAGCAAGTTTAATCAATGCAAGCAGGTGGTCTAAAGAAGAATGAACCCCGCCTGTAGAAACGAGTCCGTAAATATGTAATGCAGAGTTGTTCTTCTTAGCATGCCCGATTGCTTCCAGGAATTTTTCGTTTTTGAAGAAAGAGCCGTCTTTGATTGCTCTGTTGATTTTCGACAGGTCCTGATAAACTACTCTGCCAGCACCGAGGTTAAGGTGTCCGACTTCGCTGTTACCCATCTGACCTTCCGGAAGTCCTACGTGTTCTCCGTCAGCATGGATTTTTGTAGAAGGGTATTCTTTTATAAGTCTTGGAACATTCACCGGGTGTGAAAGTTTTGTTGCGTCATATTTTTCAGAACCTGTTGAGATTCCCCAACCGTCCATAATGCATAATAGAACTCTATTTGTCATATTATAATCTCCTCTTTAAAGTCTTTTTAACCTTAATAGTGTATGACAAAATGGGGCAAATGTAAAGGGGAGGATGGACGCTCAGCTAGTCCATCTGTTGAAAAAGGGGGGTAAATGTAAAGAGCAGGCCATTAGGTCTGCTCTTTACTTATTGGTTACTACTCTTATTCTTCTTCAGAAGCTTCTTCAACTTCTTCTTGTTGAATATCTTCTTCGTCAAATTCTTGCTGATTCATTTCTTCAGCAATTTCTTCTGCGATTTCATCAGAATCAACCGCGCGTTCTTCTTCTTCTGATTCAGCCTCTTCAGCGTAGCTGTAGTTAGAAGCTCTTGAAGCTTCTTCGCTTTCCATCTGTGAAACGCTCTTGATATCAATCTTCCAGCCTGTCAAACGGTGAGCTAGTCTTACGTTTTGACCTTCACGCCCGATTGCAAGTGAAAGCTGGTCATCAGGTACCACAACAAGCGCGTCTTTTGTTTCCTCGTCGTCAGTCATGATATCAACAGACACAACTCTTGCCGGTGAAATTGCGTTTACGATGTATTCTACTGGATCCGGTGACCATCTGACGATATCGATTTTTTCGTTTTTCAACTCGCCTACGATTGTCTGGATTCTTGAACCGCGAGGTCCGATACAAGCGCCTACAGAATCTACTTCAGGGTCGTTTGACCATACTGCAAGTTTTGTTCTGAATCCTGCTTCGCGGGCAATTGATTTGATTTCAACAATTCCGTCTTCAATTTCCGGTACTTCTAGTTCGAATAATTCTCTTACGATTTCAGCATGAGCGTGTGAAACAATAACCTGCGGAAGTCTGTTTGTTTCTTTTACGTTAAGAACAAATACTCTGATTCTGTTACCAGGTTTGTAGTATTCGCGTGGAATCTGCTCTCTTTGTGGCATGATTGCGTCAGTTTTGCCGATGTTAACGATAACGTTTCTATTTTCAACTCTTTGAATAATACCTGTAGTCAAGGTCCCTTTCTTTTCAAGGAACTCGTTTAAGATGTTGTTTCTTTCAGCGTCTCTGATTCTCTGTGTGATAACCTGCTTTGCAGACTGCGCAGCAATACGTCCGAACTGGTCAGGAGTAACTTCGATTTTTACTTCGTCATCAACTTCAACTTCGTCGTCGATTTCTTGAGCGTCTTCAAGAGAAATCTGGGTATCAGGGTCTTCTACTTCTTCAACAACAGTCTTTGTACTGAAAACCCCGATTTCACCTGTTTGTTCATCAAGGATTGCTTCAATATTAGCAGCTTCTTTAACGTGCATGTGCTTTTTGTATGCTGCAACAAGCGCGTCGCAAAGAGAAGAAATCAAAACCTCTTTTGATATTCCGCGCTCTCTTTCAAGCTCTTCGCAAGCTTCAAATAATGCTGTTCCGATTTTAATCATTTTTATGTCTCCTTTTTTATTTCACTTCAATTTGTAGTTTGTGTTGCTATTCCACTGTATTTTGTTTGGTCTAGCCTGCTAGTTTTTAGAGTTTGCTACAGGCAAAATACTCGCTTGGCTTTTTACTTAATCAATATATAACTTTGCCGACTGGATATTTTCCTTTGGAATCAGCAACTCTTCTCCGTCATCAAACCGAAAGAATTTCAGTCCTTCTTTGTCATCCCAGTCCAAGATTTCGCCCTTGAAAATCTTTTCTGTCTCACCTTCAAGTGGGTTCTTAAGTTTAAGGCTTATTCTGCGTCCCTTGAAAATAAGGAATTCTTTGTCTGATTTGAATTTGCGCTCCAAACCTGGAGAAGAAACTTCAAGATAATACTTGACCGGAATAAGTTCGTCTAAAAAGTCGTTGAGGCTTCTGGTCACGTTCTCGCAATCATCAAGAGTAATATCTTTTTCGTAAGAATAGAGATAAATTCTAAGGAACCATCTGTGGTTCTCTTTGACAAATTCAATCTCAATTGGAATAAGGTTGTACCTTACAGCAGTGTTTTCAATAAGAGGGGTGATTTTTTCTAAGACTTCGTATCTGTTAATCTCTTGTTTCATAGCTGATTCCTCCTTCCTTACTCCTTTAATAAAAAAAGAACGGGAGTGACCGTTCTTCCTTTAAGAAACTATTTACCCTAAGAGTATACCAGATACAAAATGTTTTGTAAATCTTTTTGTTAAGCTTTGTTAATTTTTGCTTTCCGGATTGCCTTAACCGCAGCCTGCGCAACAATTCCTAGGCCAAGCATAATAGGGCTTGCAAGCGGAATCGGAACAAGGAAGCCTACTGCGCCTGCAATAATCGGCAAATCGTCAATTGTTGTTTCTTTTGCAATTTTACGTGTTACACCGCGGCTTACGTTCACAAAAGTTAGTATATCGCCACTGTTGTGAATCTGAGATACACGAGCCCCTATGCTTCGCCCTTGTTTGCCTGCACGGGAGATTCTTTGTGATGTTGTTTTTATGTCCTGCTGTACGCTCTTTATTATTGGCATTATCTTCATAACTATATTTTTGCACAAATATTATTTATGGTAAAATATTACTACAGTAATTTTAAAAAGAGGATGTTTAAAATGACACAACAGACAAAAGAGCCAATCTCGGCAAAAGAAACAATAAGACAAACAAGAATCCAGAAGCTTGCAGAGCTTGCAGACAAGGGTATTAATCCTTATCCGTACTCGTTTGATAAAGACGCGGACGCAAAAGACTTACAGGCTAAATACAAAGAACTTCCGGCTGGAGAAGAAACAGAAGATTTCTACTCAGTTGCTGGGCGTGTTATGGCTGTTAGAAACTCCGGAATGTTTATCGACCTTATGGACGCAACCGGTAAAATCCAGATTTTTTCTCACAAAGATAACATGGATCCTGAAATGGTTAAGACTCTAAAACTGGTAGATATTGGTGATATTTTGGGTTTCTACGGTTCGATTAGAAGAACACCGCGCGGTGAACTTTCTATCAAGGCTAAAAACTTCAAGATGCTTTCAAAATCGCTGCTTCCACTTCCAAACAAGCAAATCAGCGAAGAAAAACTTGAGCAGCTCAAGTCTTTCCATGCAATGTCTGATACAGAGACAAAGTACCGCCAAAGATACGTGGATTTAATTGTTAATGAAAAAACAAGAGACACTTTCAGAAAAAGAAGTCTTATTATCCAGAAAGTCAGAGAATATCTTACAAAGCAGGGCTTTTTGGAAGTTGAAACACCAATGCTTCACACACAGGCTTCTGGTGCTAACGCAAGACCGTTTACAACCCATCACAACGCGCTTGATATGGATTTGACTCTTAGAATCGCGCCTGAGCTTCACCTGAAAAGACTCATGGTTGGCGGTTTGAGCGAAAAAATCTTTGAACTTTCAAGATGCTTTAGAAACGAAGGTATTGATACTCGCCACAACCCTGAATTTACAATGATTGAGCTTTATCAGTCTTACGTGGATTACAATGAGATGATGGCGCTTACTGAAAATCTTGTTGCTTATGTAGCGCAGGAGGTTCTTGGTACAACAAAGATTAAGTATGGCGAAAACGAAATCGACCTTACTCCGCCTTGGGATAGAAAGACTATGATTGGAGCAATCAAAGAGTACACAGGGGTTGATTTTGGCGAATTTTTCACAGCTAAAGAAGCTTTTGACAAAGCAAAATCTATGCATGTAGAGGTTGATGAAGAAATGAACTGGGGTCAGATAATTGAGGCTGTGTTCGAGGAAAAGGTTGAGCCGACTTTGATTCAGCCAATCCATATTATTGACTATCCGCGTGAGATTTCTCCGCTTGCAAAAGTTCATAGAGACAACGACAGACTCACCGAGCGTTTTGAGACAAGGGTAAATGGTTGGGAAATTGCGAACGCGTTCTCTGAATTGACTGACCCGATTGACCAGAGGCACCGTTTTGAAGCGCAGGCGCTTGCTAAAGCTAACGGGGATGAGGAAGCAATGTCAATTGACGAGGATTACATCAATGCGCTTGAATACGGGCTTGCCCCAACAGGCGGTATGGGGATGGGTATTGACAGGCTGGTTATGCTTCTGACCAACTCGCCTACTATCCGTGACGTAATTGCGTTCCCGACATTGAAGAAAGTGGAAAACTAGGTTATAAGTAATAAAAAAGAGGGCGATTTCTTCAAAATCGCCCTCTTTTTTTAGTCTTACATTGCCATTAGCAGCTCTCTTATAACCTTTGTTGCAACAGCAGTAGAAGCTCCACTTGCATCGTAATCAGGCGCAAGCTCCACAACGTCAGCCCCTATTATATTAAAATT
>CANAXK010000023.1 GCA_947365485.1 uncultured bacterium | reverse complement strand
GCAAAAAGCGGGTTGTTTTTCGGGTTAATCCTTCTAACCTCGAGAACATTTGAGTAGTTTGACAAAAATCTCTCGTACTCAAACCCTTCGAGCTTTGATTTGTCAACATCAGAAGGCACTTCTGCCATTGAGAAATAAAACACACCTTTTCCTGATTGAGAAAGAATGCTGTTCCAATCAGGGCGCTTCTGGTTGTAAAAATACTCGTAAACATTTATTCCCCACGCGTACTTCGCCACGTCAGTTGTACACCAGCCCGCAAAACGCATCGGGTTGACTTCAATAGGAACAATGCTTCCGTCTTCTCTCACCCTGATTTCTATGTGCATAGGGAAATTCCGGATATCCTTCATTTTTCCCATCTCACGCAGAAGCTGCGCAAATTTTGCCATGTACTTAATCATAATTCCGGTAGACATGAGATAAATTCTGTCACTCACATCTTTCTCGTTTAAAAACGGGTGTTGGAATATGTTAAGAATCACGGGCTCGCCGTCCCTGTCGTAATAAGCGTCGATTGCAAATTCTTCTCCGTCAATCAGTTCTTCTATTATGAACCTGGAAGAGCTTACAACATTTTGAGGGTACAAAGCCTCTGCTGCTTTCATCTCCTTGTCGAGTTTTGTTAGAACATCTTTCCACTCTTTTGCGTCTTTTACAGTGTGTACACCAAAGCTTAAGAATCCTACCGCCGGCTTGATTACGACCGGAAATCTGATGTTTTCAACCGCAAGATTTTTGAGATCTGAATACTCTACAGCTTCAAAATAAAATTCCGGATATAGCTCTTTTAGCATCTCACGAAAAGCAATCTTGTCCTTAAACAGTCTGATGTAGCTGCTCAGGTTTGAATCCGGAAGATTGTCCAGAACCCAGGTGATTGCGTTTTCAGAGTTCGCATAAATCATTGGGTATTCCTGTGTCAGGTAATAATTCTTGGCAATCTCAGAAGGTATCAAATCAAACGCCGCTGATTCGATTTCTGCTTCTTTTATTACGTCGTTGTTCAGCACTGCCCAGTCGTTTTGTGCGATTGTGTCGATAAAAAATTCTGACGCGTAAGGTTTTTCAATAATAAACATTTCTAGTAATCAGCCTTCCATGCGTTGTCTGCGATTCTACCTGTGCAAGCAAGACCTGCATCAAGGCTTGCGTCCGCGTCAGCAGAGCATTCTGTTTCAAAGCTTGAATACAAATATTTGTAAGCGTTTGAGCCGTAAGGAACAAGCGTCCCTGAATTATCAAGCACGAATCTGAAAACATCTTTGCCCGCGCGGTTTTTGCCTGCGTTTCCGTTGATATCATAAATAATATCCGCAACAATACCCTTGAAAGCGCCCTTATCAGTAAACTCTGTTATTGATTCAACCGGTGAGATTGCCATTATTGAGCCGTCTTTCAGCACGTATACAGAAGCGCTGTCAACAGTTCCGCCTTCTCCTCCGCCAGGTGCGTAGTAGGTATACGATTCAGATGATGGAACCACAACCATGTGTTTAGAGATTTGCTCCATTGGAAGCGAGTCGCCGTTGCTTTCTATAAGTTTTGTCATGCCTTCCTGCTGCATCATCAAGCCGGAAGCGTTCTCAAAAGTGTTTACAAATTTTGAAAGCGCAGGCCCCAGTTTTGCCTGACCTGAGTTCTTTGTAAGAGCAGGTGCTGCAAGGGCTGCAACCACGCCTATAATACCAAGTGTTATTAAAATTTCTGCTAAAGTGAATCCTTTTTTGCGCATTGAAAACTCTCCTATATTCTTAGATAACATTCAAATGATAACATATTCAGCATTTTTATACAAGAAAAAGGGCTGATTGCAAATCAGCCCTTTTTTATCTTACATCTGTTATCTTATATCTTATTTACCAACCGGGAATGCTCTTACTACTGTTACAGAGCCGTCTACATTCTTGCGAACCCCTGTGTCTACCTGGTCGTCTTCCAAATCTGCTGCGTATGCGATTGGGGTGTATGGTTGAGCCTGGTCTACTGATTCCGGTCTTTCGAAGCTTCTGAGAACCTTTGCGTTGTCGTTATCTTCCGGATCAATAGGGTCAACAGGGTCTACCGGATCAACCGGGTCAACTGGTTTTTCAGGACCAACGAGGTAAGTTGTATCTTCTGCTCGAGGAGTCTTAACGTTGTATCCGTTTTCGCCGTTTGTTAATTCGTAAGTGATTTTATCTGTGCCGTTGATTGTTACAACTTTTTCGTCTCTGATGTTTGTGTAGTTCAAGGTGTAATCTCTGCCGTCAAAGTCAACTTTCAACTTGTCTGTTTTGTTGCCAACGTTGATGTTCTTTGCATGAACTCCGTCACCTGTGATTTCGATGAACTTGTCAGGAGCTGTGATGTTGATGTCACCAGCGTTTGCACCTGTCAATTTAACGTCGCCCTTTGATGCGATGTAAGCTGAAGCGCCAACCGGTGTTTCAATTTTGCTGATTACTCCGCCTGCGATGTTGATGTTTGCAGGTGATTTTACTGTTGATGGAATGTGGATGTAGTTTTCCATTACATTGATAATATTGTCTGTTCCGTTTATACCGCCAATATATCCGTTTGCAGAGAACTCATATTCGTTAGCTGTCAATGTTGCTTTGCCGTCTGATAGTACGTTCAGGTTGTCGGATTTCAAAGAAATTTTGTCAGCCTGTGTGTCAACTGTTACCATAATGTGGCCGTCTTGAGCGTGTGCTGTCAAATCTCCGCCAACCTTCAAGCTGCCGTCAAGAAGTACGCCTTCTTCGTAGTTGTAATTTCCGATGTGGATGTTGTGTTTTGAATCAATGTTGACGTTTCCTTCAACTGTGTTATTGCCAACAACGTGGACAAAGTGCTTGTAGCCTTCCTTGTTTTCTGATTTTACGGAAGTCTTAAGGTTCATGTCCTTGCCAACCTGAACGTTACCGACTTCAAGGAATCCTCCGCCGTTTTCCATATTGAGGTTGCCGTCAACTTTTGTGTTTCTAGCGTACATCAAAACTCCGTTGCCTTCAGCGTTTACATCGCCGGTAATATGAAGCGCTTTGCCGTTGTCAATATAGTTCAAAGCAACGCTGTCATCTGATTTTATTGTCAGATTGCCTTTGATTTCGCCGCCGCCAACTGTTTTGACAACTCCTTTGTCTGCGATGATGTAAACATTGCCGTCAATGCTTACTGCTTCAAGTCTTACAGCGTCTTTTACATTGATGCTTCCGGCAGAAAGGTAGTCCTGACCGTTTGCTGTAACAAGTTTCAAGCCGTTTGTTGCTGTGATTGCTGTTTCAACAACATTGATTGAAGGAGCCATGATGTTAAACTCCCCGCCAATGTTGAAGTTTGAATCCTGAATAGTAACGATTCCGATGTTGCCTGTTGCGGCTGCTTTTGTAACGTCCATTTTGCCGTCAACAAAAGTTGCTGTCATTGGTTGGGTCGTTACCATTACATCGCCTGCTGCTGTGAATTTAGCACCATCAAACAAAACGCCGTTCGGGTTTGAAATTATAAGTTTTGCAATCCCGCTGTTAGCGTTTACCTGACCGTAGATATTTGTCATTCCTTTGTTTACTGTGTTAAGAACTGTAAGTCCCTGTGCTCCGTTTATTGCGTTAAAATTAAGAGTTTCGCCCTTGCCAACATTCAATGTATCCCAGTTAACATGGCTGTCTCCGGTGAAGTTAAGTGTTGCAGAATTGTTGCCTGTTTCCATTCCTGCGTAACCGCCGGTTGCGTTATTAATAGTTGCGTTGCTTAAGCCTGATGCAAATGAAATCTGCATTGATGCAAACAGTGTTGTTAATGCTAGTGCTGACAATTTTCTCTTAATGTTTTTCATGCGTCATTCCTCTTTTTAATATACCCTGTAATATATAAAAGTTTTTTCGTATCCAAAAATTGCCTAATTGTTACACAAATTTTACAATTTTAACATAACAAAACGGCGGGTATAAAACCCGCCGTTTTGTTTATTGTTTACTATTAATTAATCATCGGAAACGCTCTTACAACTGTTACAGAACCATCTACGTTTTTACGAACCCCTGCATCAATGTGGTCGTCTTCCAAATCCGCAGCGTATGCGATTGGTGTATATGGCTGCGCCTGATCAATAGCAGTAGGTCTTTCGTAACTTCTTAAGATTTTTGCGTTTTCATTGTCTTCCGGGTCAATAGTCGGATCCGGACCTGGTGTTGGAGGAACAATAGGCTCATCAGGACCAGCAGGACCTACAAGGTAAGTTGTGTTTTCTGGTCTAGGGTCTCTAACGTTGTATCCGTTTTCACCGTTTGTTAACTCATAAGTGATTTCATCAGTTCCCTTGATGGTCACTTCTTTTGCGTCTCTAATGTTGGTGTAGTTAAGAGTGTAGTCTCTGCCTTCAAAATCAACTTTCAATTTGTCAGTTTCCTTGCCAACATTGATGTTTTTAGCATGAACACCGTCACCTGTGATTTCGATAAACTTGCCAGGTGCTGTGATGTTTATGTTACCTGCATTTGCACCTGTTAGTGTAACGTCACCCTTTGATGCAATGTATGCAGGTGAGTTTTCAGGTGTTTCGATATTTGTAATCTTGCCGCCAGCAATGTTTAAGTTAGAAGGAGCCTTGTGATCAGCAATATACTTGTAACCTTCCATTACTGCAACAACCTGCTCGTCGTTTTCCAAACCGCCAATGTAGCCGTTAGAGGAGAAGCTGTATTCGTTAGCTGTCAAAGTTGCTTTGCCATCTGTCAAAACATTCAATTTGTCAGACTTAAGGTTGATTTTGTCTGCTTGTGTGTCAATTGTTACAGTAACATGACCGTCAGTTGCGTGTGCGTTTAAATTTCCGCCAACTTTCAAGTTACCATCAGCAAGTTTTTGAGCGTCGTAATCATAACCGCCAATATGTATGTTCTGTGAAGATTCAATGTTCAAATCCCCGCCAATCTTGGTATCACCGATAACGTGTACAAAGTGGTTGTATTCACTGCAGCCGTTTCCGCCAATACCGGTTGTTTTAAGGTCTGCATTTCCTTTTACGTTAACATTCCCGATATCAACAAACCCGCCGCTGTTGGACATTGCAAGATTGCCGCCAACCTCTGCGTTTCTCAAAAATGACATTGAGCCATTGTTGTTTACGTTAACATCCTTTGTTACAACAAGCTTTTCGCCTTCGTTCTTGTAGTTCAAAGCAACTGAACCTTTTGCATCAACATTAAGATTTCCGTTGATTGTGCCGCCGTTAACGATTTTAACCACGCCAGAAGGAGCTGTGATGTATACATCCCCGTCAATGTTTACTGCCTGTAGCTTAACTCCCGGAAGCTCTGACTTTTCACCCGCAGTACCCAGTGCAAGGTAATCCTGACCGTTTGAAGTGATGAGCTTAAGGGTGTTTGCTTTGATTGTTGATGATTCGGCAATGATAGCAGGTGCTATCATTGTGTATTCGCCTGCAACATTGAACTCTGAACCGTTTCTTATGGTTATTGCGTTGATGTTGCCGTTTTCATCATATATGTGTGTAAATTTAGCATTGTCCAAATCCTCGATTGTCAGGCCTCTCAAGTCTTTTGTTGTAAGCATTAAATCGCCGGCTGTTGTGAATTTTGCGCCGTCAAAAAGCATGCCGTTAGGGTTAGAAATAATAAGCTTTGCAACCCCGCTGTTTGAGTTAATCTGGCCGTAAATAGTTGACATGCCGTTGTTTACAGTGTTAAGAATGGTGATTCCGTTAGCACCGTCTACAGCGTTGAAGTTAAGGATTTCGCCCTTGCCAACATTCAGTGTGTCCCAGTTTACATGAGCACTTCCGTTAAAGTTAATGTTTGCTGTTCCGTTGCCGCCTGTTACATCTTTAAATCCGCCGGTAGCATTATTGATTACTGCATCATTTAATCCGGTGTCAATCATTGCAAAAGCTGTCTGAGAAGCTGCAAATACTGTGCTTAGAACAATTGCTGATAGTTTTCGTTTCAAATTTTTCATACACATTACCTTCTTTTACTCTTCGACTATAAGTCAATCATACTATTAAAAAATCTGAACAGAATACTTTTTGCTCTAATCATGTCAAATTTTTGAGAAATCTTTACATTTTTTTACAAAGGTACATGTATATATTTATTTTTATAATATGATTAAAGAGTCGAAGTATTTTTTTATTTTTAAGGAGGAAAGATGGAAGGTTTAATGAGCTTGATACATTCGCATGCGATTCCTGTATCAGCTGCTATACTTCTTGTGGCGTACGTATTTATCGCCACTGAAAAGATTCCTAAAGTTACGGTTGCGCTTATCGGTGCAGCTCTTACATTAATTTTAGGGCTCTTGGGTCAGGACAAACTCGTTAATGGAGTTCTTGACCATGGTTACTTTATTAATTTTATTGACTTTAACGTAGTCTTCCTGCTCGTATCAATGATGATTATTGTGAGCATTGCTACAAAGAGCGGAATGTTCAACTGGATTGCAAATGAGATGCTTAAACTCACAAAGGGGAATCCTAAACTTATTTTGATTTCTCTTGCGTTTTTTACGGCAGTTGTTTCAGCATTCTTGGATAACGTAACTACCGTAATCCTGATTATGCCTGTAACATTTGTTATTGCAAAAGAACTTGATATTAACCCGTTGCCGTTTTTGATTACGGAAATTCTCGCTTCTAATATCGGCGGAACCGCAACTTTAATCGGTGACCCTCCGAATATTATTATCGGAAGTGCAGCAGGGCTTTCTTTTATGGACTTTATCCTGGAGCTGACAGGAATCGTTCTTGCAATTCTTGTTGTAAATGTTGGAATCCTGACATTTATTTTTAGAAAACAACTGGTTGCAGCTAAAGAAAAAATGGCGAAAGTTGCGGCTCTTGATAACTCACACACAATCACAGACAAAGCGCTCATGATTCGTTCCGGAATTGTGCTCTTGTTTGTAATCATTGGCTTTATGCTCCATGATATTACTCATATCCAGACTTGCGTTACAGCAATGGCTGGTGCGGCGTTCTTGCTTCTGTTTGAAAAACCGCAGCATATATTTAATGAAGTTGAATGGAACACAATTTTCTTCTTCATCGGTTTGTTCATTATTATCGGCGGTCTGGAACACGCCGGCGGTATCAAACTCATGTCAGAATGGCTTTTGAACGTAACAAACGGCTCACAAAAAGCAACCGCAATGATTATTCTCTGGGCGTCAGGTATTCTGTCAGGTATTATTGACAACATTCCTTACACAGCTACAATGTCACCATTGCTTGTGGAAGTTGAAAAAGTTATGGGGCATGACTACACATTCCCGCTCTGGTGGTGCTTGTCTCTCGGAGCATGCCTTGGTGGCAACATGACAATTATCGGCGCAGCAGCAAACGTTATTGTTTCTGAAACAGCAGCTTCCGCAGGGCACCCGATTAAGTTCATGCACTTTCTGAAATATGGTGTGCTTGTGACTGTTACGGCGCTTGTGATGAGTACGGCGTACATCTGGTTCAGATTTTTGACTTAAAAAAAGAGACCGAAAGGTCTCTTTTTTGTGTGTATTATTATAACTTTTTGTAACAATTTCCCTCAAATAGCGTTATTCAATTCCCGACATGTGGAATTAAAAATATATACGGAATCATATGAGGATATTGTTATGTATAAAGACTGTAAATTCATAGTAGCTACGGCATTTGCCGGTATGATGCTTCTGTTCTCTCCTGCTTATGCAGATCATGGATATAATCTTGTTCCAGTTACAGAAAAAGGTGAAAACACTATTACAAGATATGAGTTTAATGAGGAGACCTACAAGTTTGTTCCTCACTACTATCGTTTGGAGTTGGTTAAAACAGAGTATGGCGCTGGGGATTCGACGAGACATTATGAATGGGCAGAATATTATTTTGACGGTGCATTGATGTCGGTAGAAACGCCAACTGAAGGCAAAGTTACAATAACTGAAAAATATAACGAATCTGATGTTTATATTCCTCGGCGTGTGGTTACTGAGCCTGGGAATCCTGTTGACATCGGTGATCTTAATACTGATTTTGTTGCTCTTGGAACAGAGGATTGCGGCGGTGCAGTTTATCATTGGGGGGGTACAATAGGTAATATTGTCGGTGACTTTGTTGGTAATTTTGCTGCTTTTTATGGCGGTGGGGCAATTGATAACGTTGCTACAATAGGTAATATAACCGGTAACTTCATAGGTAACAGGGCTTCAATGTATGGCTTCGGTGGGGCAATTGATAACAGTGGTGTAATCGCTGATATTACTGGTGATTTCATTGGTAACACTTCTGCTAATGGTGGTGGGGCAATCCACAACGGTGGTACAATTGGGAATATTACTGGCGATTTTATCGGCAATTCAGGAGGGGATGGTGGTGCCATTTATAACCAAGGAACCTTGGGGGATATCACTGGTAATTTCATCTCCAATCATAGCGTAAGACAAGGAGCCGCCATCTGGACTAATCAAGACCTTAATATTACAGCTAATAATACTTCCTCTACCTTCTATGGCAACTACGTTAAGTCTGGACAAGACTACCAGGCTATCTGGGTGGATAAAAATAATGATACTCCTGCAACAATTAATTTTATCTCCACTAACCACGGCACCATCACCATGCACGACAATATCAACGGGGTAGACGGCTACACCGTTAATATTACGGGCGATAACACCGGAATCTTCTCTCTCTACAACGATATCTATAACGCTAATGTAAAACTCGGTAACACAACTCTCAATACAATTAATAGCGATATCCACAACTATAACTTTAACTCCTTTACCCTCTTCGACAATACCAACATGTCCGTGGACGTAGACCTCTCCTCCAAAACCATGGACCGCCTCTCCTCCCCCATATACGGCACCCACACCGGCACCCTCAATGTCTCAAACATGCACCTGACCTCCGATGCCGGCCGCGACTTCACCGCCATCTACTTCGCTGAACCCGGCCTCAAAAACAATGTCTCAACCACAATAAACGAAGTCGCCTATACCCCGATATATAAATACACCGTTTCCTACGATAACCAAAATCAGTACGATAACCTCGGCGAGGGTGGTTACTTCCTGTTTACCCGTGGAACCGGCTCCACTAACCCCTCCGACTCCTTTAACCCGGCCGTCCTCACCACCCCCGTCTCCAATGTAGCCGCCTCCCAATCCACAGTCAACGAAACCTTTAAATACGTCTTCGAACACGCCGACGCCTTCTCCCAAATGCCCCTTGTGGAGCGCATGTCCTACCTCAACGCCAATAAGTACGCCCTCAGCACAACGTATAACGAAAACCTCGGCCGTATTATCTACTCCCAAAACAACGCGGCCTGGCTCCGCCCCTACACAACCTTTGAATCCATAAACCTTAAAAACGGCCCTAAAGTCGATGCCATCACCTACGGCAGCCTCGCCGGCTTCGACGGAAACTTTAAAGAAATGCACCACGGCTGGTACCGCATCGGAACCGGTTACCTCGGCTACAATGGCTCCCAACTCAACTACCACCACAACGATACCACCATGAACGGCGGCCTCCTCGGCTTCACCGAAACCTTCTACAAAAAGAACTTCTGGACCGCGCTCACCCTAAGCGCAGGCGCAAGCGTTGGCGAAACCCGAACCATGTACGGCAAAGAAGACTTTACTACCCTCCTCGCCGGAGTCGGCTCCAAAACCGGGTATAACCTGGAATTTCAAGAAGGAAAATATATCCTCCAGCCTATTATGTTCCTAAGCTACACCTTCGTCAATACCTTCGACTACACCAACGCCTCCGGAACCCGCATCTCCACAACTCCCGCTCACTCCATCCAACTCAACCCGAGCATCCGCTTTATCAGCAACTTCAAAAACGGCTGGCAACCCTACGCCTCCGTGGGCATGGTCTGGAATCTCATGAACTCCTCCGACATCCGTGCCAACGGCATCAAACTCCCTGAAATGAGCATGAAACCGTACGTCGAATACGGTCTCGGCCTTCAACGCAACTGGAAAGAACGCTTCACTGCGTTTGGCCAGGCGATGGTACGCAACGGCGGGAGGAATGGTGTAGCTTTGACGTTTGGGTTCAGGTGGGCGATTGGGAAGGGGGGAGAGGATTTGTAGTTAGAAGCAGCGTGCCGCTTCTAACTAAAGTTAGAAATTATTCATAATTTCTGGTAATTCATATTTTTTGGTTCCAGTCATAAAATAAGAGTATGGAAATTCAAATCACAGATAAATTTTGTATACTCACCCCGCTAACTCCGCGTCTTGACGCGCGTGAGACTTCCAGACTATTTGATGATATCAGGCAGCACAAGGATTACGAAATCGGGCTTGATTTGTCGTTTGTGCAGGATTGCACAATAGAATTTCTGGATGAGTTAAGAGCTTGTTCAAAAGAAAAAAGTGTCGGGATTTTTAACATTGCTTCCGATATTTATACAATTTTTAACTTTATGCAATTGGATAAACAAATTAATCTGTTTGTAAATGAATCAGATTTCAAACTCAATAAACGCAGGCTTCTTAACCGAAGGTTTAATCTTGTGTAATAGCCTAATCGGGCTATTAAGTGTCGTAGATTTGAGCTACAGGGTTGAAAAAATTATTTATTTATATTAAGATGAGATTGACATACATTCTGTATAGTTATTTATCCAAGCCGGAGTGCGGGGAATAACAAGGATAGTCGCCTAACAAGTTTTTTAATTCAGTGGTATAAAAAATTTAGGAAAGACGCCTTGTAAGGAACCAAACGAGAACATAGCGAAACCGTAGGGAGGATTTTCGAAAATAGTATACAGAATCCAATTTACAATATATAAGAGGATTTCAATGATTAGAAAAACAGTCTTAACAACTATTGCATTGTTAACATTACTGTGCGTTAGGGTTCAAGCTGCACCTACTCCCGAGGACGTGATTAAAGAAACCATCGTTAAGCACTCGCTTGAGATGAATGTTGATCCGGCTCTTGCACTTAGCATCGCTAAGAAAGAATCTGGGTTCAAACACGAACTCAAGAGTCCTTATGGAGCCGTAGGCGTTTTCCAATTATTACCATCAACGGCAAACAGAATGGGATTTAACCCTTATTACTTAAGCGAAAACATTAAAGCAGGTTTAACCTACTACAAAATGATGTACAAAATGTTCGGGTCTACAGAGCTCGCTCTTGCAGCTTACAACGCAGGGCCTGGAAATGTTAAAAAATTCGGCGGCACAATCCCGCCTTACGGTGAAACAAAAAGATTTGTCTCCCAGATTATGTTGGAATACAACAAGCAGAAGGCAAATCCGGATCCGGCAATCGTGAAAATTACGCAGGCAAAAGCGCCAATGCCGGAGCAGAAAACCGAAGCGGCTAATACGCCAAAACCTCTCGAACTCCCTAACTTGAGAGAAATTCCAGAGGTCAAACACTCCGAACCGGTTATGGAGATTTTATAAAACTTTGAACCCCTCGCCCCTTGTGGGAGAGGGGTAGTTTTTTTATGCGAAGGCTTTGCATGAGCATAAAAAAAACGGGGTGAGGGGTAATCCAAACAAAACAAAAAGGCGCAGGAATTTTCCCGCGCCTGCTTTGTTATTATATTTTTCTTATGACTTAATCAGCAAACTTGCACCAATTACGCCAGCCGTGTTTCCAAGCTGCGCCGGAACAATCTCAACCTCTCTCTGAATCGTCATTGCTCTTTTTGCAATCGTCTCTCTAATCGGGTCAAGAAGAATGTCGCCCGCGTCAGCAACACCGCCGCCAATGATGATTTTCTCAGGGTTGAGCAGGTTTACAACACTCGTTAAACCCATGCCAATGTATTCACCCATGATTCTGAAAATCTGCTTCGCAACCGGATCACCCTCCTTTGCTGCAACCGCAACAATGTAAGGAGTAATGTCAGGGTTCGCAAGCTCTCTGTACTTGGTTGATTTTCCGCCCTTGATGTACTCCTCAGCCATCGCAACAATGCTCGGACCGGAAGCGTAAGCTTCTAAACAACCCCTGTCTCCGCAACCGCAAAGCGGGCCGCCTTCCATGTTGAGCTTGATGTGCCCGATTTCTCCAGCTGCGTTTGAAGCACCTCTGACAAGCTTACCGTTGATAACAAGACCAGAACCGATACCTGTACCAACAGTGATGCACACAAGGTTTTCGCATCCCACGCCGGCACCGTAGTTCAATTCTCCTAGCGCTGCTGTTCTAACGTCGTTGTCTACACGGGTCGGAATCCCGAACTCTTTTTCCATGATTTCTGCGATTGGAACATTTACCCAGCCCGGAATGTTCGGCGCAAGTCTTACAACGCCCTTTTGGCAGTCAATCTGACCCGGGAAGCCAAATCCCATGCCCTCTATGTCAGAAGCCGCCAGCTTTGTTTCTTTCAGAAGATCTCTGATTGCTTCCTTCATGCTGTTAATAGTATATTCATAGCCCATCTCCGCTCTTGTCGGGATTGAGTTTGAATAAATAATTTTACCTTCATCACTTACTAATGCAATTTTGACATTGGTTCCGCCAACATCAACACCAATTCTCTGTGCCATTTGTATAAAATCTCCTTCCTACTAATATAAATGCTTATAAATAGTAGCATAAACGGATTTCAGGGTAAAGAGGTTAGAGAAAAATAAGGAACTTAGCCTAATAATTTGCTAATCACCCTGCTCCAAAACGGCTTCTGGATGCTCTCTTTTGCAAGCGGCATGATTGGCTTCGGATACTCCTGTAAATAAGGCTGGGTCTTGAAACAGTCCTCGCAACCGTATTTTGCTTTGAAATACTGGTTCATGTTCGTTGAGCTTCCACCCATTTGTGACATACCATCCATCATCATTGGATTTCCCATTCCATAACCGCCAATTCCTAATGTCATAATCACACCTTCTATTAGTACTACACATGTATATAAAGAATTTTTCATGATAAAAATTGCTTAAATGTAACGATTTGTAACAATATCTCCAAAAATCCTAAAGTTTTCAAAAAAAATGCCGTTATACATAATACAAAAGAAAATAAAGAAAAATAGAAAAAGGAGTAGAAAAATGGCAGACGGAATCGGAAGACTTTCAGGATATGGCAATTACGGCGTAGGCGGGTACATGCCGCAACGCAGAAACGATATTTCAAAAGAAGCAGAAGCTCAACAGCAACCCATGACAAATAATAATCATGAAGAAACCCAGGTTGACCCTTCAAAAGTCATGGAATTTCTTGCAGGTAATAATTTCTTTGTAGCAGCTCCTCCAACCACAGAAGTTGGCGAAGTTGATGCAGCTACTCAGGACCGCGTGGGCGGATATATGGAACAGTTCGAAATGATTTACGGAATTGTTCAGGAAGAATTTGGCGAAGAACTTGCACCGGCAGTTATGGACATCGTGATGGATAAACTGATGGGCATGGAATAAAAAATCATTTAAAACTCTTTTTCTACACTTAATGTTTATTGAGGCTGAACTTCTTAAATCAGCCTTTTTTATTGAGGTTGAAGTGTTGTGATGGATTTAATTTTTAACTTTTGTAAACAAAAAATAAAAAAAGGTATTGACATTAAAAATTGATGGTATAAGATTAGAAATGTCGGTGAGGAAACCACCGGGTGGGCGAAAGTCCAAAAGAAGAATAGCTTCTTTTGAAAAGGACTGAGTGAGGAAGATTTAAGTAATCACAAGATGCTCGCGAACACAAAACCGAATTTTAGCTTTTATATAAATAGCAATTGAAAAGTTGAAATTGATTTAAGAAAAGTTTAAAATGTTGCTTGACAATAAAGATTTATTTACTAAACTTGAAAGAGTGACAAATACACTAATCGAATCGCACCTTGACAACAGAATAGCAAAGACGAAATTGTTTTAAACGAAACTTGT
>CANAXK010000022.1 GCA_947365485.1 uncultured bacterium | reverse complement strand
ATCCATATTCTCTTCCCTAAATTTATTGTGATATCAAAAAAGTGTACCGGAGTACACTTTCAAAATACTTTAAATATGAGCTTAAGTCAATCTTTTCTTTACTCTTCTTTATTGGCTCCGCTGTTTAGAGAATTTAAACGTTTTGCAGGGTCTGTAATGTGGGTAATCCTTAACCCGAAATTATCCTCAATAACAACAACTTCACCGTATGCAATAAGCTTCCCGTTTGCGTAAAGCTCAACCGGCTCGCCTGCAGCCTTGTTTAATGTTACAATGGAGCCCTTTGTTAGTTCCAAAACCTTCTTAATCGGAAGCTCTGTTTTACCAAGCTCTACTGTAAGCTGTAGTTTTACGTCAAGAAGTATATTCAAATTCTGGTTTTGAGGCCCCTGAACCTGATCCAGGTCTTCAAAAGACGCAAACTGAACAGGCTGAACTGTTACAGTGCTTTCACCAGCGCCCTCGGAGCCGGAAGCCTCGTTTCCTGTCGGGTGCCCGAAATGAGGCAGGTCGCCCAAATCTTTTCCTGCCTGAATCTCTGCTTCTGATTCTTCAAACATTCCTTCGAATGCTTCATTATTTAAATCGCCATTTGAACCTTTGATATCATCATCACCCAACATTTGAAGTCCTCTCTAAAAATAATTCCTTAATAATTCATGCATTTCATCGTAGACATCTGTTATTTTAACACAAATTTTGTCTTTTAATGTTCCCGGCCTTGCAAAGAATTTCTTCTCCCCGTTAACTTTTACTATCAAATCATCCGAAACCTTGTTGTCAAGCTTGATAATATCGCCCTCTGATAACTGCAAAAAGTCGTCCAGAGTGATATTGCACTGCCCGAACTGAACCCTCACGTCAACATTTGAAGTGTTAATCTTGGAAATCATTTTCAAGCGCTCATCGTTCGAAGCAACAAGACCCTTGGTCTGGAAAATGTGCTGCGTGCTCAAGTGACCGAGAACCGTTTCCAATACAGGATAAGGGAAACAGATGCTGAACAAACCAAAGTGTTTGCCTGAAATCTGGACTTCGAAAGTAAGAAGCGCAACGATTTCTCCGGCTGTTGCAACCTGTATTGACTGGTAGTTGTCATCAAGGCTTATGAACTTCCCTGTGACCGGAATAATCGCGTTCCATGAATCTTCAAGAGATTTGATAATAATATTAATAATCTTTTTTGCAAGAGCCTTTTCAATATCAGTAAGCTCTCTTGACTGCGCGTCAATCGTTCCGACCCCGCCAAGCATTCTGTTAACAATGCAGGACACAACTTCGAAGCTTATACCAAGAAGAATCTGGCCTGAAAGCGGCTCAAATTCAAACACCCCGACGCTTGTTGGAGAAGGCATTGAGCGTACAAATTCTTCATACGTGAGCTGGTCAACTGATACGATTTCAATCTCAACACGCATACGCAAATAACCGCTCAGGATAAGCGAAATTGCCTTTGAGAACTCGCGGTGGATGTCTCTTAAGGCTTTCAGGTTGTCTTTTGAAAACTTGTCCGGACGGCGGAAGTTATATAGTTTATAACTCTTGTGCTCCGAATCCGTGAAATCATCGTCAAACGAGTCGTATGAATGTATTAAATTGTTGCTGTTTGTCTCTGCCATATCTTCCTATTGAATAATAAACTGCCCGAAGCTAACTCTTAAAACTTCTCTTTCTCCGCCTAAGATTGAATTGATGTCGTTTGTAATTTGTTCTTTAGATAATTCCTTGCCGGCAGCTGTTGCAAGCTCAGCAGAAGTTTTGCTTGAAAGATTTGTAATTACTGCGTCTCTGATTGCAGGTTTGTACTGGTTCATTTCTTTCTGGATTTCTTCCATCGGATCCTTAGCAGGTGCAGCTTCGCCATGACCGCCGTGTCCGCCGCTCTTTTGAGCTTCCTGTGCAGGGAAATCTGTGTCTTTTTTGGTAACTTCTATGGCAACATTAACTTTCAGATACTTTTTCTGGTTCTCGTCACAAAGGTTGAGGATGAAGTCTCCTAAATCAACAATAATCCCTTTTTGCAGTTCGTCTTCTTCGCCTTCTTCTTCACCCAATTCTTCGTTGGAGAGTGAAATTGTGCTCAATCTTTGTGCAACAAGGTTGTCTATCAATACATAGTTAACACCTGCTGACACTATGAAAAGGATTGCCATTGCGACAAGCACAATTGTCATAAACTTGGTTAAATCCTGATTCTTATTATCTCCAGCTTTATCGTTTTCAGCCATACTATTCTCCACTCATGCTACATAGTATTATTATATCAACTCTGTTGCTGTAATTACTACCATTATTTGGAGTATTCTTTCCAGCCGGCATAAATTCCCCGTAACCAACCGTATAAATCCGCTCTGTGTGAATCCTGGGCTCTTCTTTTACAAAAATATCCTGAATATTATTAGCTACAACTGTTGAAAATTCCCAGTTCTTCAGATTACAGCAGTATTGCTCCGGAATTTTTTCCGTATGCACTTCTATTATAACAGGATTTTTAATTTTTGCCAAAAAATACTGAATGATTTTTATTTTTTGCCTGATATCAGGCTCAAGCTTTGTGTAATCATCCTCCGGTGTCTTTAATTCAAACCTGAGTGTAATTCCGCGAATGTCTCTTATTGCTTCAATTTGCGGAAAATTGTCGAAATAATTGAAAATCGAGGTGTACAAATCCTGTGTGCATCTGTCGTTTAGTAAAAACAATTTGTCCGCGCAAAAAACAGGCGGGGCAATGAGGCTGAGGACTAAAAATATTTTTAGCAGATGAAATTTCATTCTACTATACTTTAACAAGATTTAATAAATTTAAATTAGATTTCCCTATTAATCCAATCGGGCAAGAATAAGATTTGGCTAATACTTCAATTTGTCATATAATATTGACATGGGGAAGTTTGATTTATTCAACAAGTTTAACAGTGCAGTTATTGTTCTGGATAACAAAAATAATGTTGTTTTTAGAAACAACGTTTTTAAACGCGTTTTTTCAGATTTTGAAACCCTGAAAAAATTCTCGCACAAACTAAACTACAATGTCTGCGCACTTGTTAGCAATGATGTTGAAGTTCACTCCCCGATAATTCAGGCTGTTGCCTCTCCGGAAGATTTTTCGGCGCATGTTATGTACCAGACTTCTAATAACGATTATTTTTATTACGATATGAACTCTGCAAAAAAGAATAATTATATAATAATTGTTTTTACAGATGTTACTGCAAAAATCAGCCTCGAAAATGTGCTGCAAAGAAACCAGAATTATCAGAAAAAAATATCGCTCCTTGAAAGCGAGAACAAAACCCTCTCCAGAATAAAACAACAGGCGCAATCACAGGCAATGAAACTTTTGCTCCTTAATAATATATCTAATATTATTAGAGAATCAATCGACACTTCAATAATCCTAACCTCTGCACTCGAAGAACTCTCGCAAATGTTCGGCGCATTCAGAGCATACTACGCAAAAGAATCCGACAAAAGTTTTCAGATTGTTGAATCTCTGGATAAGAGCGATATTAATAAGATTATATCCTTTGATAAAGAAGTCAATAATCATATCAAATCGGCCAAAGTCTGCTGCAATATCTGCATGAAAGAATATCAGGAAGCAAAACCATTTAGAGAATCCGTGCAGCGAATCGTTGTTCCGATTTATCACCTGAACAAACTTCTCGGGGTTATTGTTCTTTCCACAAAACAAAAGACAAGACTGAACGACGCGCTCGAAGTTCTTGACGGTGTTTCCTCACAGCTGGGTAACGCGATTATTCAGGGCGAGCTGGTTAATGATTTGACAAGAACGTTAGAGGAACTTAAAGCAACCCAGCTCCAACTTATTAACTCTGAAAAAATGGCCTCACTCGGTCAACTTGTGGCAGGCGTCGCGCATGAGATTAACACTCCGATTGCTTCAATCAAATCAAATAACGAGATTACAAAAAAAATAATCTCAAAAATAAATGATTCAGAAATAAGCGAACTTTTGGGAGAGATTAATAATATTGACAGCGAGGCAATTGCGCGTATTAACAGACTTGTGATTTCTTTGAGAAAGTTTGTAAGACTTGATGAGGCCGAACTTCAAGAGGCCGATATTAATAAAGAAATCGACCTTACACTTGATTTAATCCGGCATGAAACAAAAAATCGGATAACCATTGTGAAGAACTATGGAGAACTCCCTCCGATAAAATGCTATCCAAACATGCTTAACCAGGTGTTTATGAATATCCTTGTAAACGCGGCACAGTCAATAAAAACAGATGGGCTGATTACTATTGACACCGATTACAAAGACAAAAATCTAGTTGTAAAAATCAAGGACACAGGATGCGGAATAAAAGAACCTGACAAAATATTTTTTGCTGGATACACAACAAAAGGCGTCGGGGTTGGAACAGGCTTGGGGCTTGCGATTTCGCAAAAAATTATTGAAAAACATAACGGAAAAATAGGAGTAGAAACAAAACTAAATAAGGGAAGTGAATTTTGTATTACTATCCCTGGGGGGTAAGAAATGTAAAGTTTTTTAAACTGATAGTTTTCTTAATATGACTAAATTAGAGGAGTATATTAATTCTTATTAGAATTAAGTTTTGTAAAATTATCTACAAGACTAGTCATAAATATGTAAAAATATGGTATATTAATACTACTGAGATTAAGTGTAAATTTTACCCTAAAAAGGGAATGTAACAAAAATTTAACAAATCGAAAGATAAAGGCAATTTTTTATAGGAACTGTACTTTATATAACTGTGTAGAAGTTAGAAAAATATGTTTGCATATCGGAGGTAACGTGTATGGCAATTACAGTAAACGGCAAAAAGAAACAAGTTAAAAAAACTTTTGACGAGCTTATCAATGATTTGAAATTATCAAGCTCAGAAAAAGTTAGATATAATGCTGCCCGTGTTTTAGGTGAAATGGGTGATTCTAAAGCTGTTGAGCCATTGATTAATGTTTTGAAGAACGACAAGAATGGTTCAGTTCGTTTATATGCAGCTCGTGCATTGGGCGAACTTGGTGATTCTAAAGCTACCGAACACTTAATTGAATCTTTAAGAGAAGACCGTAACGTCGATGTCAGAGTTCGTGCAGCACGTGCTCTCGGACGTTTGGGTGGCAAAATCGTTGTTGAACCGCTTGTTGAAGCTTTAAATGACGAAAATTCACAGGTTTGTATTACAGCTACAGACGCACTTATTGAAATTGGTGATGTTGCAACAGACGCATTAATGAATTCTTTAGACCACGAAAAAGTTAATGTTAGATGCGACGCAACCCGTGCTCTTGGTGAAATCGGGAACAAAAAATGTGTTGATAAGATTATTAACATGTTATACGACGAATGGGTTAACGTAAGAATTTACGCAGTAACTTCATTGGGTAAATTGAACGATACAAAAGCTGTTCCGGCTTTGATTGATGTTATGAAAAACCGTTCTGAAAACGATTTGGTTAGAGCAGGTGCAGCTGCTGCTCTCGGTGTTTTGAGAGACCAAAGAGCTCTTCTTCCGCTCCGTGAGCTTATTATGGAAGCTGAAGAGTTAGGCGAACTTGAAGACACTGCACTAAAATCTTTCAAAAAGATTATGGCTGCTAACTGGCAAGCTATCCCTGGTGCAACACAGCAAAAGAAACCTGCTGCTTCTTTCTAGGCTTAAGAAATTTAGTAACAAAATGTCGGACTTTTTGAAAAAAGTCCGACATTTTTATATGATATAATTTTTTTATGATTACTACTGTTTTAGGCGTTTTTATAAGAATCCTATCAAACTCATACCTGAATGTCTTTCAAAAAATTTTGACATCCAGAGGCGAAAAATCTTCGGTAATAAATTTTTATACCTACCTCGGGCTTTCTATCCTAGGGATATTCTTTCTTCCTCATCTGGTTTTTAGCAAGGTATTAATAATCAATGTTTTGATAATGGGGTTTTTGGGTGCTCTTGGAAACTATTTTATAATAAAGGCTCTTTCGATTGGCGAGCTTTCTGCACTTGCGCCGATTAATTCGTATAAACCTGTTGTGGCGCTTCTTATTGGAATATTTTATTTACATGAAATTCCATCTTCGAGCGCTGTTTTTGCTATTGCATTGATTATTCTCGGGACTTATTTTGTTCTGAATGTTAAAGGCAACTTAAACACAAAAGCTGTTTTATATCGGGTTTTAGCGCTTGTGTTTTCAGGAGCAGAGGCGGTTTTTATTAAAAAGATTGTTATTATGACCGGCGTTTCTAATGCGTTCTTCTTGTGGGCATTTTCAGGGCTGATTTTTTCGTTTTTGTTTGTGCTTTTTGCAAGAAACAGTTTTAAAATTCCGGAAATTAAACACCAGCTGCTATTGATTTTGGCGGTCGGGATTATGCAGTATTCCACAAACTATGTTTTTTCTAAGATGAATGTTTCATACGCGCTTGCGCTTTTTCAGCTCTCAACAATTTTGAGCGTTTTTCTCGGCGCAAATATTTTCCACGAAACCAACATCAAAAGAAAATTTGCGGGCGCCAGCATAATGCTTGCTGGCGCCGTGATTCTGATTCTTGGTTAATACTTGAAACACCCTTGCTCGTGGTCGTCTACTACCCCGATTGCTTGCAGGTAGGAATAAATGATAACGGTTCCAACGTATTTCATACCGCGCTTTTTCAGGTCTTTTGATATCTTGTCTGAAAGCGGGGTGCTGACTGGAAGTATGCCGGAAGTATTTTTAATAACTTTGTTGTCTGTAAACGCCCAGATATAGTTGGAAAAGCTTCCATATTCTTTCTGGATTTCAATAAAAATCTTTGCGTTTGAAATTGCAGCCAGAATTTTGCCGCGACTCCTTATGATTCCTGCGTTTTGCAAAAGCTCTTCAACTTTTGATTCGTCGTAAGTTGAGACTTTTTCCACATCAAAATTATCAAACGCCTCTCTGAACGCTTCTCTTTTCTTCAAAACAGTAATCCAGGAAAGCCCTGCCTGAAACGATTCCAAGATAAGCAGCTCAAACAAATCTCTGTCCTTGTATTTAGGCACGCCCCACTCTTCGTCATGGTACTTTACGTAAATCTCTGATTTTTCATCAACCCAGAAACATCTTTTCATGTGTATATAATATAACAAATATTTATAAACCAAAAGAATGTTCTTTTTTGCCGAGTTCAATTATCTTTTCGCATAGAGCCTGCGCATTTATTGCTTTCCCGCAATGCTCATTATTATTTTTTATTTCAACCCCTGTTTCCAGAGCCAGTGTGTAAAACTTTTCAGGCGTCAATTCAACTCCGTTTTCTTTAGCACACTGCAAGGCGCAGGCGTAAAAACCTGATAATGCTGGTACTGTCCAGCTGGTACTGCCTTGAGAATCATGTCTGTATTGATTTACATCTCTTGCACTTGCAACTGTTCTATCTCCTGCTGGTATTAATAATGCATTTGTACTGTCACCGAAACAGCTATCTCCTGTGTAATTAGAAAAATCATCCGGATTACCTGCTGCATCCTTCTTATAAAGGCTACCATAATTTATTTTGACTCCGTTTACGCTCTCATCCTGCATTGAAAATCCGACTGTAGATATAAAAATTCCGTCATTTGCTAACTGTTTTAACAAATCTGAATAGTATCCGTATTCATGCTTATCCTCGTCAAAATCCCAGCTGATAGAAAGTATTTTAATCTTTTCTTCCGGAGTTGAATTTTTATTAATTTCAATAATTCTTTTTAAAGCCTGTAACCTATCCTTTGAAGAGTTTTCTGCAAAATAGACCAAGTCAGAATCCGGTGCAACTCCCGATTCATCTCCGCAGAGAATGTCAGCAACAGCCTGACCATGGAAATCTGCGTCATTATCATTGATAATAGCGATATTCATAACCTCGTATCCTTTTAAAGACGATTTTATTCCGCTGTGTTCGGGTAAAATAGGAGTATCTATAATGGCAACTTTAACTCCTTTTTCGGTGTAGCCCATCGCGTGCATGCTTTTTGTGTTTACACCCGGATTTTTTCCTGATTCTATAACTTGTTTAACATCAAAACCTTCCGGCAAATTCTCTTTTGGTATATTTTTAAATGAAGTCTCGGTAAATGACAGGTGCTTTAACATATATTTACCTTCAGGGGTGTTAAAATTCATCTCAGCCGGCATCGGGGTCTCTTCTGCCGTATTGATATCAAACCTTTTTAGATCAATTTCTTCTTTTGATAAAATTCGTGTTGCAACATCCCAATCCATCTCCTGTTTGTTTGAAGAAGGCTACAATCTGTAAGGCAGGTTTTTATTAGAATTTAAGTCATCTATTTCAAGCTGCGGTCTTAACCTTCAACAGCTTTTTGCATAAAATCCTGATAATTCATTCCGACTTTAATGATAGAGCTAAAAATAGACGAAGATTTCTGCGCAGCATTTAACTCTTCTGCTTCAATGTTGTTATTTCTTGAAGTATCAACTTTAAAAAAGTATTCTCTAAGATGCTCTAATTTCATGCTTAGTATAACGGCACTTTGGGGTGAAAACTTTAATCTTTATTAAGTTTTTTTAAGCTTCCGGCATCTCATCTAATATAAACAATCCTAAACGCCCTTCTCTAAAATCTTTAAGCACATAAATCGCTGTGCGCTCTGTATCCGGTGAGTCACCCTTGATAACCCATCTTCTTGAAAGCGCAATGTTCTCGAGCGAAAGTTCGTCTACCTTGTAATAATCTTTTACCTGCTGGTTGTCGTTAAACATTTCCAGAAGCGCTGCTGCAACAGGCTCCGGAGAATACGCGTTTTCTGAAACAGAGCTTACGAATGCGAGCTTTACAGCCTGCTCCTGATCGTCCTGTCTTGTCGGGATAATACCCGGCGTGTCTAACAGGTCGAGTTTTGGGTTTATTCTGACCCACTGCTGCTGGCGCGTTACGCCTGCTTTTGCTCCGATTTTTGTTTTTGATGATTTTGTTAGTTTGTTGATGACGCTGGATTTGCCAACATTTGGCATGCCGACAACCATGGCGCGCGCAGCGCGCCTTAAAAGACCTTTTGCCATCAAAGCCTGAATCTTTGGCTCGCTAAGCTCGACCGCGTGTTTAACAACTAGCGCTAAATCTTTTGCACCTTTGGCGTCTGTTACAATAACAGGACAGCCTGTTGTTTGTTTTAGGTATTCAACCCATTTCTTTAGTTCGCTGCGGTCTACAAGGTCAGACTTATTCAACAAAAGAAGCCTTGGTTTTTCTCCCAAGAGCTTCTCAATGTTTGCATAACTGCTGCTTAAAGGCAATCTGCTGTCACGTACCTCAATAATCACATCAACTAAATTTAGTTTTTCTTTAAGCTGACGCTCTGCTTTGGCAATATGACCCGGGTACCAGTGAATATGTACCCCAAATTTACCACTATCTTTTTTCAATTTTTTCCTTAATACGTGTAGCTTTACCAGAACGTTCTCTTAAGTAGTATAATTTAGCGCGTTTTACATCACCTCTTCTTTGAACAGTGATTTTGTCGATACGCGGAGAGTATACTAAGAATACACGTTCAACGCCAACGCCCTGGAATACTTTTCTAACAGTGATTGTCTTATTGATACCAGAACCGTGCTGTGCGATGATTGTTCCTTCGTAAGCCTGGATTCTTTCTTTGTTACCTTCTACGATTTTAACGAATACTCTAACAGTATCACCTGTATTCATAACAGGCAATTCTCTTGTTGTGTATTCAGATTCTAAATTTTTAATAATAGGATTCATTTTTGCTATTCCTTATATTTTGACTAACTAAACATTTTAACTTAATCATAAATAAAACAAAATCTAAATACAAGTAGTGACTAACTTTTTTAAACGAATTGTAAACATTTGTTTACTTTTGTAACGTTTTTGTCTAGAATTGTCAAAAAAGATTCTTGACGATTTTTAGAACAAACAGCCAAGATATGAAAGGTTTTTAACTTTGAATCCAATAACAAGTAAAAGAGTATCTACAGTTATAACTAAAATGACAAAAGCTGATGCAATGGCGCCTATTATTGCGCTTGAGGGAGCTGTTGTCGGAGGAAGAACTTATCAGGCATACAAGCGTGGTAAGGGCGATGAGGCCAGAGAGCGCTTTATTGAAGAGACCATGGGCTCGGTTGTATGGCTTGGCGGTGTTTATTATCTTAATAAACTCGGAGACAAGATTCTTGATAAAGTCCTGAAAGCTAAAGGCAGAAGCTTCGATGTCGGAACAGACAAGATTCTAAGAACTCCTTTTGATAACTTTATGAAAAATGGCACTCCAAAGGCTTTCACAGAAAAACAGGTTGCTCTGATGAAAGGAGCGAAAGTTCTTTCAAGCGTCCTGATTGCAAACTATATAATCGGATTCATTGTTCCGAAAGTCAACCACGCTTTGACTAAAAAAGTTCGCAATGAAAGACAAAATCCTAAACCGCAAAACCAGAATGTTGCGTTCAAAGGCGCAGGAATTTCTGCAATAAACGCGTTTACAAACGCTATTGAAAATACTAACACCGGAAAACTCCTCTCTACAGACTTTGGCGTAGCAGGCGGACGTATGTACAACGCAAGACGAAAAGAAGAGCGAAGAGAAGTCGCAATACGCGATATCGGATCAATCTATTTCTATATGTGGGCTCAGGGTCACGTGAGAGATCTTCTTAACCTTGCAGAAACAGGAAAAGCTACAAGATTAGACCCGACTACAGCTTCTAAATTCGACGAACACCTTGCAAAATTCCTTGAAAACAACGGCAAGGAAATGGGCGTAAACGAGTTTAAGAAAGCGGTGCTCGGTAATCCTGATGTTAAATTAAAAGACGGATTGAATTTTGAAACAGAAAAACTCTCCGGATTCAGCAAGCTAATGAAAAAAGAACCGCTTGAGGTTATCAAACTTAGCGAATTTGAAAAAGCTTATTCTGATTCACAGGAACTCATTGGCCGCGCAAGAGAAATGACAAAATTGCAGCCTGAGAGACTTGGTGAGGCTGTGCTTACAAAACAGCAGGTTAAGGATGTAATAAACAAGGCTGAAATCAACGACCCTAAATTGCTGGACGCTGTGTTTACAGAATTTACAGGCGGTGCGCATAAGGATGAGTACAAGTTTGTATCAAACAAGAAGCTCTACAAGCTGAAAGGCGAGATGGAAAACTATGTTGATACAATCTGCAAAGCAGCAAAAGACGGCAAGGTAGACAAGAAGCTGCTTGAAAAGGTTAAGAACAAAAACGTTATGTACAGCGGAATAAACTTTGCTGCCGGATTTGTTGTCGCAGCTGCGTTCCTCTCAACATTCATTCCGAAATTCCAATACTGGTACACGAAAAAGACTACCGGCGTTGACGCGTTCCCTGGAGTCTACGACTTTAAAGCACATCATGAAGAAATCGACTAGTCAGTAAACTTTCGCTTCTTGCTGTCGTAAGTCTGGACTTTGTACCCGTCTTTGTTCACCACAAACCGGACAGAATTGTTGATGTCGGTTCTCAAAATACGTGTGCTTTTAAGGATTTCTAATGTGTAAATCGAAGGATGCCCGAACTTGTTTTCACCCACAGAAATCAGAGATATTTCAGGGTTCAAGTCCTTCATCATTTCTTTGTCTACAACTCCGAGCGCACCATGGTGCCCGACTTTTAAGACTGTAATATTTTTAGGAAGCATTGATTTTAACTGGTTGTAAGTTACAATCCCCGCGTCGCCCGTAAACAGCATTTTGAAGTTTTTGTATTCAAGAAGTGTTACGATTGATGCGTCGTTGTCACCGTTTTCAAGACTTTCAGGCGAAATGAAATTAGTAATCTTAAGCCCGTTTTCGTCAAACACGCTCTGGTTGTTCTCTGCAAGGATTAGTTTCTCTCCGGCTGTTTCGTAAATTTGTTTTGCTGCAATAGACTGGTGGTCGAGCGAGTTTACATAAAGCTTTTTGACGTTCAGATTTGTCATCAAATCAACAGCGCCTCCGCAGTGGTCGTTGTCAAAGTGGGTTACAATAACTGCGTCAAGATTCTTCAAACCGCGGTCTTTCATGTATTTGAGAATCACCATTTCTGCCTGTGATTTTCCGCCGTTGTAGCCGTTCTTGGCTGTGTCAATCATCAGGTATTTGTTGTCAGGAGTCTTAATCAGGAATGAATCCGCGTTCCCAACATCAAAAGCTGTGATTTCAAGATTGTTGTTCCTGACTGGTATTGCAGAAATTAGCAGAATCAAGATTAGAGCCGGAAGCGTGATTCTAAGGCTGTTCAAGAACTTTGCTCTTATATCTTTGTCAAAAAGCGCGGTAATATTAAGTAAAATCAGGTAGTAAACGAGTATCTGGAATACATTCGGGTGGCTGGTCTGGCATGCAGCATGCGGAAGCCTGCCCCAGAAATCCGAGATGTTTACAAGAATCGTGATTAGTGGATTCAGAATAAAATCAAAACACTTGCAAACAAAATCTGCAATCGGAGTGATTATTGAGATAAGAGAGCTCACAAAACCGCCAAAACTTATCACAGAAAGTATGGGTACGCTCATGATATTTGCAAACACAGAGTACAGGCTTATATTGTTGAAATAAAATATCTGAATCGGCATAACCCAGAGTTGGGCAATAATCGGAATGCTCACTGTTCCAATCAGCCAGTTGAGAAATTTGTTTTTGCTTCTCACAAGATAAGGTGTCATCACAAGCAAGCCGAATGTTACGACAAAAGAGAGCTGGAATCCGACATCATTTATGTACATCGGGTTGTATATGAGCATCAGCAGTGCAACAAATGCAAGAAGCGAAACACTGTGCGCGTCTCTGTCTATCAGTTTTCCGATAAGCACAAAGACAGGCATAAACGTAGCCCTGATAACCGAAGCACCCAGCCCTGTCATAAGCGAATAAATCAAAACGGTTAGGATACAAATAGAAATGTTGACCTTGTAATTTACTCTAAGCTGGGATAAGAAGAAATAAAAGAAGGAAAATATAAACGCAACATTCATTCCGGAAGCTGCCAGAATATGCAGGAGCCCTGAATTTATGAATGATTGTTTGATGTTTTCAGGAGGCGATACCGCATCATCACCGAAAACAATGCCTCCAAGGATTTCGAGATTCGGAGACGGCAAATATTTTGAATGCACTCCGATTATCTTTTCTCTGTAATCATTAATCCACTGGAGCGACTTTTGCACAGCAGACAGGTTTCCGTCTATTTTCACAAACTCTTTTCCGTAGAACACAGCATAAGTATCAAAATTTCTCAAATAATTCCCGTAATCAAATTGAGACGGGTTGCCGGCTTTAAACGGCATGGAGAGCCTTCCGGTTATTCTGTAAGAATCGTAGATTTTGAGCTTCTCATCTGTGTTAAGCGTTACAAGAACTTTTTCGTTGTCAAAATTTCTGACAATTGAATCGTACTCGATTTTGTTCACTTTGAAGAAAAACTTAATCTTGCCTTCACTCTTTTCCTGCGGAATTGAAAGTATTTTGCCTGAAATCGTTGAATTGACCGGAGCAATGTTCAACAAATCGTCAGTTTCTTTGAGCCTGGAGTTCGTGTTAAAGATTCCGAAATAAAATATCAGAGCCCAGATTAGAACATACTTGAGCGGTAAATAATCTTTTACAAGTGCCGCTGCAAGAATCAGGGTAAGCAGCGCTGCAAACAAAAGCGGGCAGCCAGCAAGTGTTGAAAATAGTGCTAGGATGTAGATTGCGACTATTACAAACATCAGTAAATTTTTATTGTGACAAATAGTTGAACATAAATCTTTTATCATCTTTAAGTATTTTAACACAACCTTGCTTGCTTTAAATTATATATTTGAGATAATTGGTTTATGAACGAGATTAAGCCAAAACGTGAAATGTTGAATTACATAAATGTTTTTCGCGGCCTTGCGATTCTCCTGATTGTAGCAGGCCACACAATGCAGCTCGGAAAT
>CANAXK010000021.1 GCA_947365485.1 uncultured bacterium | reverse complement strand
AGACCGATAAAAACAATCTTCTCCGGAAGAACTGATAAAGGTGTAAATTCATTAGGACAAGTCGTTCATTTTGATACAGACAGAACGATTGTTGCTTCAAAGTTCATCTATCAAATGAACGAAATCTTGCCTGATGACATATCAGTTGATAACTTGAGAATTGTTGACCCGTCGTTCCATGCTCAAAAGTCTGCAAAGGCAAGATATTACAGGTACGAATTAATCAACCGCAGGTACAAACAGGCGTTTGATGGTGATATCTTAAGAGTAAAGTACGATTTGGATATAGAGCGGATGCAAACCGCTTTGAATTTCTTATTGGGCGAACATGATTTCTCGAGTTTCAAAAGCTCCGGAACGCTTAACCCGAGCAAAGTTTGTTTTATTTCTAGAGCCGATGTTGAAAAACATGGCGATAGGGTTTTTATCCATCTAGAGGGAAACAGATTCCTCTATAATATGGTAAGAACAATAGTCGGTACTCTTCTAGAGATAGAAGGACATAAACTGCCTGTGGAGCACATGAAAAATGTTCTGGAGGCACGTGACCGCCGCAAGGCGGGGCAAACAGTCAGCCCGTACGGACTGACGCTGGTAAAAGTAGAATACTAAAGAAGGATAATAAAGATATGAAAACATATTCAGCAAAACCTCTTGAAGTTGAAAGAAAATGGTATGTAATCGACGCTGAAGGCGAAGTTCTTGGCCGTTTGGCAGTTCGCATTGCAAACATTTTGAGAGGAAAAAACAAACCTGAATACACTCCGAACGTTGACACAGGCGATTTCGTAATCGTTATCAACGCAGAAAAGGTTGTAGTTTCAGGTAACAAGGAAACAGATAAAATTTACTACCACCACACAGGTTATCCGGGTGGCTTGAAATCAGCTTCTGTAAAAGAAGTACGTGAAAAAGACGCAACCAAGTTGATTGAAAAGGCTGTAAAAGGTATGTTGCAGCACAACACTTTGGGCGCAGAACAGTTCAACAAACTTAAAGTTTACTGCGGTTCTGAACACCCGCACGCAGCACAAAAACCTGTTGTTCTAGGAAAGGAGTCTAAATAATGGCTGAATCTAAAGAAATTATGGCTACCGGACGTAGAAAATGTGCGGTTGCAGTTGTAAAACTAGTAAAAGGCAAAGGCAGAATTTTCGTTAACGGAAAGACTCTTGGCGCTTACATCGGTAACATGCCGGCTGTTGAAATGATGATTTACAGACCGCTTGTTTTGACTGAAAACCAGGACAAATATGATGTAAGAGTTAAAGCTGTAGGCGGTGGTATTGTTGCACAGTCAGCTGCTATCAGACACGGTATTTCAAGAGCTCTTCTAAAAGTTAATGAAGAATACAAAAACGTATTGCGTTCAGAAGGTTTGTTAACTCGTGACGCACGTGTTAAAGAACGTAAAAAATACGGTAGAAAAAGAGCAAGAAAACGTTTCCAATTCAGCAAACGTTAATACTCACGAGGATGTTACAAAAAGCCGGCTTATGCAAGCCGGCTTTTTTAATTGAAATCTACAAGATTTGAACACCTAATTTCTAGAACATCCACAATCTCAAAAAGCTTTTTAAGACTGATTCGTTTATGCCCTCGCTCAACATCGGCAATGTACTCACGGGATAAGTCAACCATTTCTGCAAGCTGATTCTGAGAGAGCCCTCTCAACTCTCTGTATTTCTTTATGTTGTTGCCTAAAAGTTTCAGCCTTGACATGTAATCTATTTTGGAATAAATTGTAAGACATGTCTGTAAGCTATTTTTCGGGACAAAAGACTAGTTAGGAATGCAATGATATCTGAAGAAATAGAACAAGAACTTGTAAATAGATTAGAGGTACTGCAAGAGGCTTTACAGTGCCAGCTGATGGCTGTAAATGAATCAATTAATACTATTAACGAGATACAATATTTGTTATGCTTAAGAAAAAAATTAAATAGTATTGTTGATAAAAAATAAGACGAATGAAATAATTTTGCATTTCACTCGTCAAAATAAATTACTTTAAATATTCTACCAAATCGCTTCTCGCAATTGTTTTCTGCTCCGATGTTGCAAGATTCTTCACCGTTACCTTGCCGGCAGCAATCTCATCTTCACCTAAAATCACCGCAAAATCAGCAACCTTAGAAGCTTTTTCAAGCTGCTTCACAAACTTCTTGTTTGTAAGGTCAAACTCTGCTGTAATCCCTTTTGCACGAAGCTCCTCTGTAAGCTTAATTGCCTCAAGCGGTGCGTTCGAAACAACAAAAGCCACTGTCTTTTTCTCTTCCTTGTTTCCAATAAGCGCAGCCAGACGCTCCATGCCCATCGCAAACCCGATTGCCGGTGTGTCTTCTCCTCCAAGATTCCGGACAAGACTGTCGTAACGACCACCGCCACAGACAGCGTTTTGCGAACCAAGGTTGTTTGACTTGATTTCAAAAACAGTGCGGTTATAGTAATCCAAACCTCTTACAAGAAGCTTGTTGATTGTATAATTTATGTTCAAAGCATTCAAGTATCCCTGAAGCTCATTGAAGTGGCTCGCACACTCTTCGCAGATAAAATCAGACTGGATTATTGCCTGAATTTCCGGCTTTGCGTAAATCTCTTTACATTCTTCAACCTTGCAGTCAAGAAGCCTCAACGGGTTCTTCTCGTAACGCGCCTGACAGTCTGGACAGAGTTCACTCAAGTAAGGCTTTATCACTTCTTTAAGCTTTGTCTTGAACACCTCTCTGCATTCAGGACATCCGAGTGAATTTAACTCAACGCTCAAATCATTAAGCCCAAGAGCTTTCAAGTAATTTACAGCCATGAGAATGACTTCCGCGTCAGCAGTTGCCTGCTTGATTCCAAAAACTTCTACCCCAACCTGATGGAACTGTCTCTGGCGGCCAGCCTGCGGACGCTCGTAACGGAACATCGAGCCTTTGTACCAGAGTTTTACCGGAGCAGAAAGTCTGTGCATCCCGTTTTCGATGAACGCACGAACAACGCCAGCGGTGTTTTCCGGACGGAGTGTAAGCGAGCGTTCGCTTTTTTCAAAAGTGTACATTTCTTTGTTTACGATATCGGTTGTGTCGCCCACGCCGCGTGCAAAGAGTTCTGTGGCTTCGAAAATCGGGGTTCTGATTTCTTTTGCGCCATATTTTGTAAAAACTTCGTTTGCTTTTTCTTCCATGAAGTGCCAAACCGGCATTTCAGCAGGAAGTATATCTTTTGTTCCTTTTTGTACTTTTATTATTGCCATAATCCAAATTCCTTTATATACTATAATTGTACTACATGAAAGGATTAAGTAAATGAGTATAAAAGTAACCAAAATGCAGGGATGCGGAAATGATTTTGTTATTGTGGATTATGAGGAGTTTTTGAAGCTGGGTTTATCGTTTTCAGACGCAGCAAAAAAGCTCTGTGACCGGCATTTTGGCGTGGGAGCAGACGGACTTATTATACCGAATTTGAACACAGACGATACAGATATCGGCTGGTTTTTCTACAATTCTGACGGCTCAACTGCCCAGATGTGCGGAAACGGCATGAGATGTTTCGCAAAGTATGTTTTTGATAAAAAGCTGGTTGACAAGGACGAATTTACGGTCAAGACTCTTGCAGGGATTATGACGCCTAAGATTTTGGAAGACGGCACAGTTAGAGTTAACATGTCAAAGCCGATTCTTGATACGGAGAAAATTCCTTTCTTGCCGAACAGCAATTTGAATTACAAAATATCAGTAAAGAACATGATTTTTGAAGGCAACGCTGTATCAATGGGCAACCCGCATTTTGTAATCTTTGTGTCTCCTGACGACGACACAATGGCATTAGCAAAAGAATATGGACCTTTGATTGAATTGGGCGCGGAGTTTCCGGAAAAAACAAACGTTGAGTTTGTAAAAATAAAATCGTACAAAAAAATTGAGCTTTCTGTATGGGAGCGCGGATGCGGAATCACTCTTGCCTGCGGAACAGGTGCCTGCGCAAGCGTTGTTGCAGGTGTGCTTAATGGATACTTGGAAAACTGTGTTGATGTTGAGCTTCCTGGCGGGAAAGTAAATGTTGTCTGGAACGGCACGCCGAATAATCCAAATGGGGATGTTTTCCTTACAGGCCCAGCGGATTATGTTTTCACTGCTGAATTAGGATAAATTAACCTTCTGCAAGAATTATCGTAAAATCACTGCCAACAGAAAATATTTCTGTCGGGTCATAAACAAACTGCATGTTGTTTAATTCCGGCATCTTCTTCTGTAGCCAATTCAGGAAGTCAACAGTCACAGCGTTCTTGTTCGCAACAAAACGCGTGTGTGAAAGGTGCGTAATCTTTAGCATGTTAACCTCAAACCCGAGCTCGTTAAACTTTTCTTTCATTGCCTGAGCTTCTTCTTCCTTACGCGGAGAATACATGATTCCGGCCTTGAACTTGGCACCGTCAAGAGTTGGTTTGTCACGGTATATCATGCGATTTATCACTTCCTGCGTCTTTTTAGGGTCAAGAATCCAGTAGCTGATGTAGCCCTTCTGGTTTGGCGCACCTGGAAGAGTCGCAATTTCTATTTTATTCTCATCAACACTTCTAGCAAAAGCTGCGTATTGTGAAAGTTCGTAAAAACTCATGTCTGTTTTTACATAGGTGTGGCAAATATTAAGAACGTCGGGAATTTTTGTAATCACCTGAGGAGAATGAAGCTTTTCAAATAAACTCCTCATAAACCACTGCTGACGCTGGGTTCTGCCAATATCGCCAAGTCCGTCTTTTCTGTATCTTAAATACCCGACAGCCTGTTTACCGTTGAGCACGGTGTTTCCTTTTTCCAAATCAATATGAAGCTTGCCTGCGTAATCGTGGTACTTCATGCGTTTTTCAACGTAAATCGGAATCCCGCCCATTGCATCAACGATTTTTTCTACAGCTTCGTCGTGTACAATTATATATTTGTCTATTTTTATACCGAATGTTTCTTTAAGCGTCTTTTTAACGAGGTTTACGCCTCCGATTGCGTGAGCCGAGTTAATCTTTTGCACGCCTTTGTTTTCAGGAAGATAAACCTTGCTGTCACGCGGGATAGAAATCGCGTTTATTGAGTGTGTTTTTGGATCAACATTCACAATAATAATCGTATCAGAGCGTGTGCCTTCCCACAAATCAGCTCCGTCGCCGTTTGAATCAACCCCCAGGAGCAAAATATTTTGTCTTCTTGGAGAGAAAGGAACCTCAAAATTCTTTCTCTGTTTTCTTGAAAACTTAAAAAATCCGTTTGCTTCTGTGATTTGTTCCTGCGATGCGGAATTTACAAAGAAATTGTTTTCAACCAGAGTAACGCAAATAATTACCGCAACAAGAATCGCCAAAACCACTGTAAAAAGGAGCTTTGCAAAATTTGAGGTACGGTCACGTTCTTCACGTATATTTTTTAAAAATGCTTTATATTCTTCTTGCTGATTATTGTTTGCTATTTTCATGGCTTTACTCTCTTTACAAAAATTATATTTTAAGCATAAAGATAAATCAATTATTGAAAAGTAAACATTTTTAAAGTAAAACAAAGGTATGAAAAAGAAGATTTTGTTTATAAATTTTGGCGGTCTTGGCGATGAAATTCTGTTTCTTCCGGCAATGATTTCCGTAAAGAAAGAATTTCCGGAATCAGAAATTACACTCGCTCTGGAGCCTAGAAGCAAAGGGATTACGAGCCTTACAAACATAGTTGATAAGACTCTTTTTGCAGACATAAAAGGAAGCAAAAAGTACCTTGAACTTTTTAAACTCCTTACAAAAATCTGGACACAGAATTTTGATATCGTAATCTCGTCCGGCTCAAACAAATTTATATCAATATTTTTGTTTCTGACCTTCATCAAAAAACGCTACGGCTATAATTCCGGAAAACTAAGCGAAATCTTACTTACACAGGCTGTTGATTTAAACAAAAACCAGTACGCTGCAAAGATGTATCACGACTTAGTTCGAGGTATCACGGATATTAACACCGAGCTTCCGCAAATCGACATTGAGCGCCGTGAAGTTGAGCCAAACACCGCTCTCATTCATCCGGGCGTAAGTCTTTTGAGCGTCAAAAAAAATATGATAAAGACGATTCCGGCAGAGGTCTGGGCAGAGGTTGTTGAAAAGCTTGCAGACAGCGGTAAGAAAGTTATACTTGCCGGGGGGCCTGACGATAAGGAAACAATTGAGACAATCACCCGCATTGTGCCGGAGGGCAAGTACACAAATATGTTCGGAAAAACAAAAAATCTTCGCGAGCTTGCGGAGTTGATTTCCGGAGCTGAAATCTTTCTTTGTTCGGATTCCGCTCCGCTTCACATTGCTGTTGCTCTGGGCGTAAAGACTTACGTAATCTTTGGCTCAACAGATGATAAAAAACTTATACCTCAAAACAATCAGGTAATCCCGATAAAAGCAGCCTGCAATTGTCCGCTCCAACCTTGTCTCTGGGAAAGGCGCCAAACAACCTGTGAAGCTCTTGACTGCTTAAAGATTTCGTCAGACAATATTGTTTTAGTGGTGAAATAATATATTTACATTTCTATACAAATCATTGTATTATTTTGGGTTGCATGATATAAACAGAAAAAAGGGGATATATTATGAAAATTTATTCTGTTAGTTCTGCAAATTATTCAAGAAAGAGTGTTGTAAAGCCGCAAATTCAAAGAAATGAAAGTTTGCAAACACCGCAAAAAACTTCCAACGATGTATCTTTTCAGGGTACTAAGGGTGGATTGCTTGGTATCCTTAGTGGAGCTGCTATTGGATTAACCACAGCAGCTGTTATAGTTGCAACTGGTGGGGCTGCCGCAGCGATTGCAGCAGTAGGGATTCCGGGAGTGCTCGCAGGAGGCGCAGCAGCCGGAACTCACGTGGGTGGCATAGCCGGATCAATCATTGAAGAAAAATTAAATGAAGATAAGAAAGACAAATAATTTATCACAAGCCAGCTACATATATCCAAGCTTCAAAAACAACAAGCATGAAAAGTTCAATCCATTAGTCAGAAAACAGGCAGAGAGTATTCATTCAGAAATGGATTTTTTTCAAAAAGTTGTTGAGCAAAACGAGCGTCAAGTAATACTTGATGGCATTCAAGCGCTTACGCTACTTAGCATTGCATTTTTGGTATATCTAAAAGTTGGTTTGGATATAACAAAGAAAAAAAATAATCATATGCCGGCTATACTCAGGAAATTTGAGTCGCTTAAGGAGAAAGCCAATGTTCCAACAATGGAAAGTTGCAAGAGCATAAACAAGGATTTAAAAGCCCTGCTTCAAAAGCAAATAAATATTATGAATGCAAACCAAAAAATCCTATCGGAGACAGGAGAGCCTATGACCTCAAACAGGCTTCTCTTATATGGACCTCCCGGAGTTGGGAAATCGTATTTTGCAAAAATCTTTGCAAAATCCATAGATGCAGAATATATGGAAATAATGCATTCTGACATTAACTCAATTTGGGCTGGAGAAGGCGTTGACAACATAAAAAAAGTATTTGTTAACATAGAAAAAACTGCTAAAAAGAATCCCGATAAAAAATATGTTGTAGTGTTTAATGAAATAGATGCAATGGTTTCACCGGCTGATAAAGTTGCAAACTCAAGCATAGGCACTCATTGGGTATCTATTTTAGAAGAGCGTTCTGTATTTCTTAATTACCTTGAAATCCTCAAAGAAAAAACGCCGAATGTTACAATCATCGGGACAACAAACATTTCACCTAAAAATAACGGTCTTGACAGGGCAGCAATGAGCCGGTTTCAAAACCTTACAGAAGTACCGTATCCTGATTCGGAATGTCTGTATGAAGCCTTGAAAATGAACCTTAACAAGATTAAAGACAAAGATAAGTTTATCAGTGATAACGAAAAACATTTGCAAGACTTAGCCCGGGACATGGCAGAAAGAAAATGGTCTTTTAGAAATCTAGAATTCATTATTAATGACGCAAAAGGTTACCACCTGAATGACAAAGTTGAAGGCAAAGAGAACGGGTTTAAGTTTGATTATCTAAAACGAGCCTATGATTCATTAAAGCTTTCTGACGGCGAACTTGAAATTCCAACAAAACCATAATTGACTATATTATTTTAGTACACTAAAATAATATAAATAATATTTCGGGGAGATATTTATGACAACGACAACAACAAAAGGCTTAGAATTTGACCCGGGGTTTGCGCCTTATATTCTGGCGTTTGGCGGGACTATCGAATATTTGTACGCTGATATCAACAGGTTCAAAAATCTTTCACAGAAGAAGCTGAGATTCAGACAGTATTACAAAAAGATTCTTGAGCTTTTTTATAACAACCTCGGATTCTACATCGGCTGCTTGATGTGGGCTGCATACATTAAGGAACAGCCAGAGCAGGAGATTCTGAATAACCACTGTCTCGGAAAAGAATACAGTGAAGAAGAAAACACGGCTGAAACAGAGTTCATGATTAAGTTTTTGGAACTCTTTCCAAAGGATATGAAATATTTTCTTGGTGAAAACTTCCAGTTTGACGCAGGAATTTTAGAAGTTCTTGAAATGTACAAAGAGTTTTTGACCATAAACAAAGGGTTTGTGGAATCAAAAAATAATACAGACATTCTGCTACCAAAAGAATTGATTACCAAAGATGCAGAAACTTTTAAAGAAAAGATTGATGAAGTTTTGAAGTCAGAAGATTTGTCAAAACTTGTTGACCACAAAGGATTAATATGCAAGATATAATTAACGTTGCAAGAGGTTTGGAAAAAGCCGATTTAGTTATCAAAAACGCAAACATAGTGAATGTTTTGTCAGAAGAGATTCACAAGGGCGATATCGCAATAAAAGATGGAATCATTGCCGGAGTTGGCGAAAACTATTCAGGTGAAAAAGAAATCGACATCAACGGCGCGTACGTCACCCCGTCATTTATTGATGGTCACGTGCATTTGGAAAGCTCAATGATGCTTCCAAATGAGTTTGCAAAAGTTGTGCTTCCGGCAGGTACAACGACCGTAATCTGCGACCCGCACGAAATCTCTAACGTGCTTGGCTTGCACGGGATAAGCTTTATGCACGAAGCAGTGAAAAACCTACCGATAGATGTTTACACAATGCTTCCATCCTGCGTTCCTGCAACCCCGTTTGAGACTTCTGGTTTTGATTTGAACAGCTACGATTTGTCGCTTTTGATAGACAAACCGTGGGTTTTGGGTCTTGCGGAGATGATGAATTATCCGGGGGTTTTGAACCTTGATAACAACGTTATGGCAAAACTTGAGCTTGCAAAATCAAGCGGTAAAAGGATTGACGGACACGCGCCGTATCTTCATGGCAAAGACCTTTGCGCTTACGCAGCAAGCGGCGTAAAATCTGACCACGAGTGCACAACTCCTGAAGAAGCCATCGAAAAACTTCGACTCGGAATGTATATCATGATTCGTGAAGGCACGGCAGCAAAGGATTTGGACGCGCTTATACCAGTGCTTAAAAACTGCAACACACGCAAATGTATTTTTGTAACAGACGACCGCCATCCTTCTGATTTAGTCGAACATATTAACGGAATGGTTAGACGCTCTGTTGAAGCCGGAGTCGACCCGATTAAGGCTGTTCAGATTGCGAGCTTGAACACAGCAGAATACTTCGGGCTCAAAGATTTAGGCGCTATCGCACCGGGTTACAAGGCTGATTTACTTATCCTGCCTGATATGAAAACATTCAAGCCGGATATTGTTATCAAAAACGGAAATATCGTTGTAGAGAACGGAAAGCTTTGCAGAGACTTATCATCAGATAGCGCGCTTTCTATGCGTAACTCTGTTAACGTAAAATGGATTACCCCGGAAGATTTTGCAATCCCAGCCCAGAGCGAAGAAGTTCGCGCGCTTGAAGTTATTCCACACCAATTGATTACAAAATCAGTGTTCTCAAGAGTTAAAATCGAAAACGGAAACGCAATAAGCAACACTGAAACTGATACTCTGAAAATCTGCGTTATCGAGCGTCACCGAGCAACCGGAAACATCGGCAAAGGATTCGTAAAAGGATTTAACCTAAAATGCGGAGCTATCGCCTCAACCGTAGCACATGATTCGCATAACATGATTGTTATTGGCACAAATGACGCTGACATGTACACCGCAGCAGTTGCGCTTATCAAATGTCAGGGCGGAAAAGTTGTTGTAAAAGATGGTGAAATCATCTCCCAGCTTCCGCTTCCGATTGCAGGGCTTATGTCTGACCGGGATTTTGACCACGTAGTCAAAAAGTGTTCTGAACTCAATCAGGCTGCGCACTCAATCGGCTGCAAGTTAGAAGACCCGTTCATGACAATGGGATTCCTTTCGCTTCCTGTGATTCCAGAGTTAAAGGTCACTGACAAGGGTGTGTTTGACACGAACAAGTTTGATTTTGTTGATATTTTTGAGGGTGCAGGGGTAAAAATAAACTAAAATATCTTGAAAAATGTCATAAGATTTTCGTTGTAATTACAATTGAATCGCTTAAAAACTCGTGCTATAATCAGTTCGTAATAGGAAGAAAGGAATTAGATTATGGCAAAATACGTATGTACTATATGTGGTTATACAGCAGAAGGTGAAGCACCTGAAAAATGTCCTGTTTGCGCAGCAGCAAAATCAGCATTCTCACTTGTAGCAGAAGGCGCTAAAAACTACGCAGACGAACACAGAATCGGCATCGCCAAAGATGTTGACGCTGAAATCCTTGAAGGTTTGAAAGCTAACTTTATGGGCGAATGCACAGAAGTTGGTATGTACCTTGCAATGGCTAGACAAGCTGATAGAGAAGGCTATCCGGAAGTTGCAGAAGCTTTCAAAAGATATGCTTTTGAAGAAGCTGACCACGCTTCAAGATTTGCAGAACTACTTGGTGAAGTTGTTACAAACTCTACTAAGAAGAACCTTGAACTTAGAGCAGAAGCTGAATTCGGTGCTTGCGATGGTAAACTACAAATCGCAAAACGCGCTAAAGAATTAGGTCTTGATGCTATCCACGATACAGTTCACGAAATGGCAAAAGACGAAGCACGCCACGGACGCGGATTTGATGGATTACTTGCTAGATATTTCGGCAAATAATTGGGAATTATTGAAAAGGCGGGGATTTCATCCCCGCCTTTTTTATTCTAACCTGCTCCAAACAAATCACCATCAAAGTTCAAACCCTTCGCTTCTTTAAGAAGCGGGTAATCATCAATATTATTGTTTTTCACAAACTCAATAGCTTCAGCACGCGCAAGCTCTAAGATTTTAGCATCGTTTACAATATCAGCAATAATCATATCCGGAAGCCCGCTCTGACGTGTACCTAAAAACTCTCCCGGGCCTCGGATTTGCAAATCCTGCTCTGCGATTACAAACCCGTCATTTGTTTGAGTCATAATATTAAGCCGAGCGCGCGTTTCCTGAGATTTTGTAGAAGATGATAAGATACAATAAGACTGCAAATCACTTCTACCAACCCGTCCTCGAAGCTGGTGAAGCTGCGAAAGCCCGAAACGTTCGGCATTTTCTATCACAATTACAGTCGCATTCGGAACATCCACCCCAACCTCAACAACTGTCGTAGATACAAGAATATCAAACTCTTTGTTCTTAAACTTGTTCATCACATCATCTTTTTCATCGTTTTTGAGTTTTCCGTGCAAAAGCCCGATTTTGAACTCTGGGAAAATTTCGTTTTGCCAACGCTCTTTTTCAATCGTAGCCGCTTTTGCAGAAAGAGTTTCGCTCTCCTCAATAAGTGGATAAACAATGTATGCCTGACGTCCGGCTTCGACTTCGCGCCTTATGAGGTCAGAGATTTGTTTGCGAGAATTTGCCATTGTCGTAAGAATCGGTTTCCGCCCTTTTGGAAGTTCATCGATTATAGTTAAATCTAAATCCCCATTCAGCGTAATTGCAAGGGTTCTCGGAATCGGAGTAGCAGTCATAGTTAAGACTTGCGGGTTTTGAGATTTTTTGCGGAGAGCGATTCTTTGTTTCACCCCAAACCTGTGCTGCTCATCGATTACGACCGCACCAAGATTTGCAAAATCAATACTATCCTGAATCAGAGCGTGGGTTCCGACTGCAATATCAGCCTGCCCGTTTCTCAGATTTGTTTCTGATATCGCACGCTGTTTTTTACCTATACTGCCAAGGAAAAGTTCCACCCTCAAACCAAGCGGTGTAAGCCAGTTAATCAGATTGTTGTAATGCTGTTGGGCTAAAATTTCTGTAGGTGCCATAATTGCAGCCTGATAACCATTTTCAATCGCAGCTAGAAGCATAATCGTTGCAACTACAGTTTTACCGCTTCCAACATCACCTTGAAGCAGCCTTTGCATTGGTTTTGAAGAATTCAAGTCCGCGAGAATTTCGTTAACCGCTCTTTGTTGCGCGCCAGTAAGCTTGAACGGCAAACCCTCAATAAACTTCATCACAAGCCCGTCTTTTTTGATTTCCAGAGGAATCGCAGAAAGGTTTTTGTTATTTTCTTCCCTCAAAGCAGCAAGTCTAAGTTGAATCAAGAAGAACTCTTCAAACACAAGCGTAAACCTTGCACGGTCAAGAGATTCCTGGTCTTTAGGGAAATGAATCTGCTCGAGAGCGTACCGCTTTTCTAGCAGGTTATATTTTTCGATAATGTTTTTGGGGAGAACTGTTTCAATCTCATTCTTAAAAAGTTCGATCGTATTAAAAATCGCACGGCGAAGAGTCTTTATGTTCAGGTTTTCACTAAGTGGATAAATTGGCACAATGCGCGCGAGGTTTATGTTTGAGGAGTTTAGAATCTCATCTTCCATAATCGAATAAGTCGGTTTATCCAATGTCGGCATCCCGTCATAAGAATTAATCTTCACAAGCCCGGAAACCATAATCCCTGCACCTTTCGGGAACTGGGATTTCATACGCTCCTGTGTATACTTATTTGTTTTTGAAGAAAAGAAATTCAGATGAATACTTCCCGAGCCATCAGAGATTTTAACCTTAATCACTCCGAGATTATTTTTTGTCGTAAACGCTTCTACAGAGCGAATTGTACCAAAAATTGTGGTTGTAACTCCAGGTTCTAAATCCCTAATTCTGGTTCTACTCGAATAATCAACGTGCTTTCGCGGAAAATAATAAAGCAGGTCTGAAATGGTGTAAATCCCGAGTTTATTCAGGATATAAGCAATCTTAGGTCCAACACCTTTTAGGTACATAACGTCTGATTTCAGAGTCGTTTGGGTATGAACCGGCTTAACTTCCGGCTCTCCAGCCACCTCCGCTTTAATTACACTCACAAGCCTTTCTAATGATTTTTTACGTTGAGGCAAGGTATCCATTTGATACCGCTCAAAATGTTCTAAAAGCACTTGCCACTTTGGGTTTTTAGAGTTTTTAATTTGTTTTCTAAGTTCAGAGCAAATAAACGAAGAAAAACTCCTTGTTTTCCCGTTGATATTGATGTATTTATACTTAACCTCGATTTCTACGGCTTTTTTTATCTGCTCCAGATTTTCCATACAAGAATTATACTACATTTGGGGGTAAAATGGGGGAGTTGTTTATTGATTTACCCCCAACACCTCATAAATATCCATCTTATGGGCTTTACCGCGGATTTCGACATCAGAAATCTTCATTACTTCTAAAATTCCTTTTGTTTCTTCAAAGGTTGAAGAACTGATTAACATTTTAGTTTTATAAATCTTGTTATAGCTCTCCAGACGGCTTGCAAGGTTTACTGTGTCACCGATTACTGTGTATTCCATACGATTGATTGAACCAATGTTACCAACAAAAACCTCGCCGGTGTTGATTCCGATTCCGATTTCTATTTTCGGTTTCCCCTCAAGAGCCCATTTTTTCTGGAGTTCTTTAACCTTTTGCAGCATTTCGTAACCACATTTTACAGCGTTGGAAGCGTGACTCTTATCCTGAATCGGCTCACCAAATATCGCCATAACAGCATCACCGATAAATTTATTAATAATCCCGTTGTATTTTGTAATAATAGGTTCCATCTCGGTGAAGTATTCATTAAGAATTTCTGATACCTGTTGGGCAGACATTGTTTCACTCATAGAAGTAAATCCGCGAATATCAGAAAAAAGAACC
>CANAXK010000020.1 GCA_947365485.1 uncultured bacterium | reverse complement strand
CTTCCAAGTGCAAGAATAATGATTCACCAGCCTTTAGGCGGTGCAAAGGGTCAGGCAACTGATATTGAGCTTGAGGCAAAAGAAATATTAAGAATGAAAGACATGTTAATCGGAATCATGGCAGAAAACGCAGGTCAGCCGTTCGAAAAAGTTAAAGAAGACTGCGAGCGTGACCACTACTTATCAGCAGCAGAAGCATGCGAGTACGGTTTGATTGACAAGGTTGTAACATCAGCAGTAGGTTAGTTTACACCTAATAAAAAATATAAAGAAAAGTAACAGTGCACATCACGCATTTGTTGCTTTTTTTTTGGCTTCATAATAGAATGTTGCTAATATGTGTAACCGGGTTGGAATTAAAAACCTTACCGGTGGTAGTAATATAAATTAAGGAGAAAAAGATGACATCAAAGAAATTCTTATTCACTTCCGAATCTGTTACGGAAGGGCACCCCGACAAAGTTTGCGATCAGATTTCTGACGCTATTTTGGACGAATTTTTAACAAAAGACCCACAATCCCGTGTAGCTGCTGAAACAACTGCTACAACAGGTATGGTTCTTGTATGCGGTGAAATTACATCAAATTGTTATGTAGATATTCCACAGGTTGTTAGAAATACAGTAAAAAACATCGGCTACGTTGGTCAGGCAGGCGGCGGATTTGACTGCGACACCTGCGCTGTTTTAACAAGCATCGACGAACAGTCTGTTGACATTGCAGGCGGCGTTAACAAGGCTCTCGAAAGCAGAAGCGAAAACGCTGACACTTCAAAATCAGAAACAGAAAACATCGGTGCAGGCGATCAGGGCATCATGTTCGGCTATGCTTGCAACGAAACTCCTGAGCTTATGCCGCTTCCAATCAGTTTGGCTCACAAGCTTTCTTACAGGCTTGCTCAAATCAGAAAAGAAGGGCTTGTAAGCTACCTAAGACCGGACGGAAAATCACAGGTAACTGTTGAATACGTTGACGGAAAGCCTTCAAGAATCCACACTGTATTGCTTTCAACACAGCACGCAGCAGAGATTAACGGAATCAGCGATAACTCAAAAGTTCAATCAATAATCAGAGATGATTTGAAGAAGCTTGTAATTGATTACGTTTTTGAAACAGAATCAATCAAACCTGATTCTGAAACAATCATCCTTATCAACCCGTCAGGACGTTTCGTAGTAGGCGGTCCTCAGGGCGATTCAGGTCTAACAGGCAGAAAAATCATCGTTGACACATACGGCGGTTACTCTCGTCACGGTGGCGGAGCTTTCTCCGGAAAGGATCCTACGAAGGTTGACCGTTCAGCAGCATACGCAGCAAGATACGTTGCTAAAAACATCGTAGCAGCAGGGCTTGCAGAAAAATGCGAAATCGAGTTAGCATACGCTATCGGTGTTGCAGAGCCTGTTTCAATCTTTGTTGACACATTCGGCACAGGAAGAATCTCTGACGACGATATTTCAAGCCTCGTCCGTTCAAACTTCGACCTCAGACCTGCTGCAATCATTTCAAACTTTGATTTGAGAAGCCTGCCTGCTAAGAACGGCGGTAAATTCTACCAGAAATTAGCAGCTTACGGTCACGTTGGCCGCAGCGACATGAACATTCCTTGGGAACAACTGGACAAGGTTGATGCCCTTAAAAAGGCTGCTTCTAGCGTTTGCGCACTGTGCTAGAAAACAGGATTTAATCAAACTATGGCGCTGCAGAATGCGGCGCCATAGTTTTGTAAATTTATATTAAAATCTAGTGACAATTCACCATGATTCATATATCATAATATAAGTATTAAGGGGAAAAAGGAGTTTGGGCTCGTGGCTAATAAGAAGATAGAAACAGTTTATCCGATACAGAGTACGTTTTCGAGAGATGAGGACGCATTTACAGCATTGTCTACATCTGCTCTTCTTGCCAAAAGCTCTGTTCCGTATTCCCACAGAAGAGTTGCTGATAATTATGTGATTATTAAACGCGTGTACAGATTCCAGGCTGTTCAAAGCAGAATTAATAACGCAGAATTGCAGCTTCTTAAAAAATATGATTTTAATACATTAGAGTATTCCACAATCAAGCAGATTAACGAAGAGCTGTCCTACCTCAAGAAGTGGTCAACATCAGGTAACGAGCTTTTGAGAAAGGATTCAGATGCGCTGCTTCAAATCCGCTGCAAGGAACTTAAATACATTGTTGCAAGCAGATATGCAACAGTCACTAACGAAATATATAACGGCTACAAGGCTCTTGAAAGGTATTTTGAAGAGATTTCAAAGTTTTATTCCCCAATTTGTTAAGATTAGTTAATATTTAGGCAATTTTAATTATTCACGGGGTTTAATATAGCCGGAAGGTTATCTTATGAATGTAAACTCGGTCAATAATATAAAATACACATCCACACAGCCGGCTTTCACTCATAAACATGAGAAAAGCACATACTCGCCTAAAGAAAGAGCAATCGTCGCAGGAACAACAGCACTCGGCGTTGCAGCGAGCCTTGCAATACTAGCAAAGAGTGCTAAATACTCACTTAACCCCAAAAAAATGTTTAAGAATATCAAGAACTCATACCTTGCAAAAGAAGAATTTCTTGTAAAACAAGTCCTTGCAATGGGAGCAGGTACCTGTCTTGGCGGGCTTGCAGGCGGATACATCATTGATAAGAATAAGGAGAATAGAAAAGCAAAACAAAGAGAAGCCGTGATGCAGATTGGAAACATCTCCATTCCGATTCTCACAGTGGGCGGCGCAGACAAGCTGCTCAAAAACTGTAGCAAGCCGGTAAAATCTATCGGAAGCCTCGGAAGTATTCTTGTTGGCGTCTACCTTGCTAACCTGCTTATGAACAAGCTCGGAAACGCTATTTTCCACAACAATGCAGAGCGCGGAGTCAAGGCAACAGATTTCTCTGCCCACCTTGATGATGTTGTTGTTTCAGCTTCATATATCTCAAAAGACAAGTGGGTACACTATATCTCAAGAATTGTTCCGCTTGCCCTTATGGTACCCGGATATGAAGTCGGAAACAAAAAAGCAAATTAAAAGCAGCACAAGAGAGCCCGTGCTGCTTTTTTAAATCTTTCATACTCCCAAATCTTCTTAATAAAAAGAGATTTACGCTAAACCAAGAGCCTTTTTGTACCAGGAAAATGATTCCAATTCAGTACCGTTAAAGGTTGTTTTGATTTGTTGTTTTTTCAAATAATTTTCAAACTCGTCGTTAAATGCAGATTTAACTGTTTTGATTTCTTTAGAGATAAGCTTCATTTTTTCTTCTCCTATCTTTAGTAACACACTATATATAAACACTATCTGGTTAATAAAATTATCACCCATTTGTCAGTTAATTTCTACACTTGATGAGAATATTTTACCATACATTAGCGCTTTCTGCAATCGCATGTTACGATTTGTAATTGATTTTATGAAAAATTATTCTAAAGAATTAATTACATTTAATTAACGAAGAAATTCAGTCTTTCTGTAAAACAAGCGTTATCCAAAATACAATCCTTTTTCAGGTATCTTGTAATCTTGCCTTTGTCCTTGAAAAACAGTACATACGGCAGGTTTGGATAGATGTGATAAGTCTTGTTGAAAGCTTTTGCCTCTTCTGTTGCGATATTTATTTTTGTAAAATTGTACTTATCACCATATTTCTGCTCCATAGCGTTGAAGCTCTGGGTAACATTTGCAACATCGTCAGCCCATGGCGCATAAATAAGAACAGCAACCGGCTTCTGCTGGGTAAGAGCCTCTTCAAACTTCATAGCCTCGGCTTTTGCAGCACCAAACACCATCAAAGATACCAGAGATAAAGTTGTTAATAGTTTTTTCATAACAATTTCCTTTACTAAAAAAGCCGGACTCTGTAAAAAGTCCGGCAAATACATATAACAATTACGCTTCAGCGTTAGCCAAAACATCCATTTCTTCTGCTGATGCGTAAGCTGAGTGGCAGCCGCAGTCAACATAGATAACTTCACCTGTTGTACCGCTTGAAAGGTCAGAAGCCAGGTACAAACCAGCTTTACCAACATCTTCAAGAGCAACATTTCTCTTCATTGGAGCTCTCATAGCGCCAGCCTTAAGCATTTTTGAGAATCCTGCAATACCCATTGATGCAAGAGTCTTAACAGGGCCTGAAGATAAGCAGTTAACTCTGATACCTTTAGGACCCAAATCAACAGCAAGGAATCTCATTGCTGATTCTAATGCAGCCTTTGCAACGCCCATTACGTTGTAGCTTGGTACAGAAAGCACTGAGCCAAGGTAAGTTAGAGCGAAGATAGAGCTGCCTTCGTTCATCAAGCGTTCTGCATGGCGGCAAATTCTTACCAATGAATATGCGCTAACGCCCAATGCGATGTCCCAGCCTTCTTTTGAAGTATCAACGAACCTGCCCATGAGGTCTTCTTTTGGAGCAAAAGCTACAGCATGAACTACAAAGTCAAGTTTACCGTAGATTTTTTCGCATTCTTTGAACACAGCTTCAACTTCGGCTTCATTAGTAACATCACAGCTCATGATAAGTTTAGCGTCCATGCCTTCTGCAATTGGGCGAACTCTTTTTTCCATAGCTTCGCCAGCGTAAGTGAAGGCAATATCAGCGCCTGCGTCATGCAATTGTTTTGCAATACCGTACGCAATACCGTGAGTGTTAGAAACACCGAAAATTATACCTTTTTTACCTTTCATTAAATCCATAAAAAACTCCTCTTTCCTAATCTACAAGATAAGAATACCAAAAAAACAAAACAAACGCAACAGGTGGAGGAGGGAAGGAGGAGGGGGAAATGAATGGAACCTAGAAAAATTAACTCGTAATAACACTGTTGAGGCCGACGTGGAGTCTTTAGCTCACCTGGTAGTTTTACGATTGTCAGCCGACAAATCTCCTACGTGCTTCGCACAATAAAAAGAGATTGAATTTCTCCAATCTCATATATAAGTACATATCCCAATCAACAACAATTTAATGTTTTCTATATTTTATACTAAGTTTAGTGCTATACTTGGCGCCTGATTTGCGGTTGCGAGCAATGTTGCTGCTGCCTGCTGCAAAATCTGCGACTGAATATAAGTTGACGATTCCTCTGCTACATCCGCGTCACGTATTGTGGATAACGAAGATGTTAAGTTCTCTGTCTGCACTCCTAATGCTGTAGCCGCTGACTCCAACCTGTTTTGCGCAGACCCGATAGCTGTAACCCTGTCAGAAATATTTGATATCGCATCGTCAATTACTGTGAGCTGCCCCGAAGCTGTATCAGCTGTTGTACACGCATTTGCAAAATCCTCAATTGTAGAAGAGAACAAGCCCTGCGTATTCGCTGCTCCAAAAAGCTCTGCTCCTAATGTAATCCGACTGTTAGCGTTTGCTAATATCCCTACCTGCAACATTATATCAGAAGCCGTGTCAGACATCAAGTGTATACCATTAAATTCAGTGTTAGCAGAGATTCTGTCGATTTCATCGAGCCTTGCCACGATTTCAGAATTAATTGCTGCAAGCGATGTGCTGCCGTAAGTTCCGTTCGCTGCCTGCTCGGTCAAATCCCTTACACGCTGGAGGTGAGAAGTAATAAGGTCATAATTCTGCTCAGCTGTGGATAGCAAGTCTAACCCCATGGAGGTGTTTTCAGAAGCAATGTCCAAAGAACTGAGCTGAACTTTCCAGTTAGTAGCGATAGACCAGCCTGCTGCATTGTCTTTTGCCTGATTAATCTTGTAACCCGTTGTCATTCTTTGAATAGACCGCGCAAGCGAAGTCGTTGCCGCGCTCAAATTCTTCTGTACAATCAATGAAGACAGGTTTGTATTAATTGTAAGTGCCATTCCCTAACCTTTCAGGAGTGAGCATGTATTACTTATCCCTTTATTTCTATATAAAGCAGAGCCAAAAAACTCTTCAGTGCTTTATATATTCTCACATATCCTTATATACAAACATTATAGAACAAGTCTATAAGTTTTACACCATGACAAAACGATATTTTTACAAAGATTTACATTTTGGGAGCAGCTAAGCAGCTGAGAGAAGCTGTAATATGCGAAAAATTTGGCACACAAGTAAACTCAGTTTGTTTTTCAAACTACCCAGCCTCCTGGCTTCCCAGCTGCTTAGCTGCCATACCCCTTTCTTTGTATTACAATATTTATATTGGAGGTGGCTTATGACAAAGATTATAACAATTGGAAGCGCTACGATGGATGTTTTTGTTGAATGCGATGAGGCTAACATCGTATCTGTGTGTTCAAAGACTAAGAACTCGGATTTTATGAGCTATCCTTACGGAGCAAAAATTGATATTGCCAATTTTGCATCCAACGTCGGGGGGGGCGGGGTTAATACGGCATGCAACTTTGCTAACCTCGGTTTTGAGACTTCCGCCATTTTTAAGATTGGCGAAGATATTTATTCAGAGGGGATTCTGGACTCTTTCAAAACTAGAAATGTTGATTTGAGCAACATTATCCAGAAAAAAGAAACCTCAACAGGGTTTTCAATAATTCTCGTGAGTTTTCAGGGCGACAGAACCGTTCTTGCTCACCGCGGCGCAAACGCTGAAATAAGAGAGGACGAAATAAACTACGAGGCTATCAAGAACGCTGATTTTATCTACATTGCGCCTCTTAACGGAGAGTCAAACAAAGTTCTGGAGCCGATTGTAGACTACGCTCACAAGCACAATACGCGGATTTGTTTCAATGCTGGAACGACAAGCATCAGGCGCGGTTTTCAGCATATAAAAACAATACTCAAATCAGCACACATTGTTGTGATGAACAAGGAAGAAGCTTCCATGACAACAGGAATTCAGGTAAGGCCTGACACCAAGACTGAAAAGTTTTCGCATGAGCTTATTCACAGAGACATAAAGAAAATGCTCACCACGCTTAAGGTCATGGACTATCAGATTATAGTAATCACAGACGGCGGGCATGGCGCGTACGCTTATGACGGCCAGAAATTCTACTTCTGCCCGATTTTTCCGTCAGAAGTTGTTTCAACTTTGGGCGCAGGAGACGCGTTTGCTTCAACTTTCTGCGCTGCTTTGCAGAGGACAAATTTAAATGTGGGCACATCTTTGATGTACGCATCTGTAAACTCGGCATGCGTTGTTTCAGAATTTGGCGCAACAGAAGGGCTTGCGACTTTTGAGCAGATTGAATCCAAGTTGAAGCTCAGTCCGGATTACACCTATCTGGAGGGATAAACCAAGGAGGTAAAAGATTGCCCCCTCACCCCAGCCCTCTCCCGCTGGGCGAGGGAGTAAAAATACTATGTTCAAACAATTCTCACCAAACATGCTAAAGACCTATGAGCTTTGCCAGAGAAAGTTCCACTTCCGCTATGTTAAAAATATTAACATGCCAACTAACGATGACGTGTTTGAGTTCGGTAAGAACATCCACGCACTTGCCTCATACTTTCTCCGTGAAGAAAACATTGAGAAGATGGAAAAAGCTCTTTCAGCCAGAGAAGCAGAAGTCTGGCAATACCTGAAAAGCCTTAAGTATTTCGGATACGAGGTTGTGAACACCGAATACAACCTTGCCGTGAGAGTTGGAACGCACTTCTTTGGCGGACGCCTGGACGCGCTTGTAAAAGATGGGGAGATGTACTACATTCTGGACTACAAGACCGGCTCTGCTCCGAAAAACTCAAAATACGATTTTCAGACAATGATTTACATTCTTGCTGTTCAGGAGTTCTTTAAGACAGAGAATGTCACTTTTGTTTATCTCGACCTGAAAAATAGAGACGAAGTCAAAATCGTACTTACGCCCGAACTAAAAGAGGAGTACAGACAAAGACTTATTGAGATTGCAAAAAAAATCGAAGCCGGAGAGCTTCCTGCAAAAAAAGAGGGCTGCACCTGCGACTACTCCTTAATCTGTTATTAGCGTGGTATAATTCTTTGTATGAAAGATTATTTGATAGATACGCATGCACACCTTGATATGATTGAAGACCCGTTTTCCGAAATGCAGGAATACGGGGTGAAAAAAGTTGTTATCCCCTCTGTTGAAGAGGCTACAATTAACAAAGTCTTAAGCATAGCAAACTCCAACGAAAATATTTACGCCATGCTCGGACTTTTCCCATCAGAAGCAAAGTCTTACACACCGGAGCTTGAAGCAAAGTTTATTGAACTTGCTAAGAATCCGAAGGTTGTGGCGATTGGCGAAATCGGCTTGGACTATTACTGGGATAAGTCTTTTGTTGATTTACAGAAAGAAGTTTTTGCAAAACAGATCCGGCTAGCCAACAAACTCGGACTCCCGATTGTTGTGCATGACAGGGAAGCGCACAAAGACACATTTGATATAATAAAAGAAGTGGGGTGTGAAAAAGTTTTGTTCCACTGTTTTTCAGGAAGCGTTGAATTTATGCGCGAATGCGTAAAACAGGGTTGGAATATCGCATTGGGCGGCGTTGTTACATTCAAAAACGCAGTTAAGATGAAAGAGGTTGCAGAAGCAGTTCCGCTTGAAAACCTTATGCTGGAAACAGACGCGCCTTATCTTACGCCCGTGCCTTTTAGAGGTAAGCCAAACAAACCGGCTTATGTAAGATATGTTGCCGAGGAGATTGCAAAGCTAAGAAATATGCCGCTTGAAGAGCTAATTGATGTCACAACTCAAAACGCAGAAAGGTTTTTCGGGATTTGAAAAAAGAAAGATTAGACAAAATTTTAGTTGACTTAGGTTATTTTGAAAACAAGAGCAAAGCTTCTGCTGCGATTCTTGCAGGAAACGTAAAAATCGGGACAGAAGTCGTGACAAAAGCCGGTTTTCAGATAGACCCTTCAAAAGAATACGATTTTCAGGTCAAGTCAATGCCTTTTGTATCAAGAGGCGGGTTTAAGCTCAAAAAAGCGCTCGAAAGTTTTGAAGTAAAAGTTCTAGACCGGACATGTTTTGATGCGGGAGCTTCAACGGGCGGGTTTACAGACTGCCTGCTCCAGAACGGGGCAAAATTTGTCTACGCGGTTGATGTGGGCTATGGTCAGCTGGATTGGAAAATCAGGAGTTCAGAGCAGGTCAAGACAATTGAAAAAACAAATTTGAGAATCTGCTCCTGGGAAGATATTTACGCTGAAAATGAGCCGGCTGCTGATTTGCTTGTGTCAGACCTGTCCTTTATTTCGCTTGAGAAAGTGCTTCCGAACCTAAAAACTCTTATGGCTCCGGAGTATCATGAGATGATTTGCTTAATCAAACCTCAGTTTGAGGCTGGAAAAGACCTTATTGAAAAAGGCGGGGTTGTTAGAGACAAAGGCGTTCACAAAATGGTTGTTGAGAACATATTAAATTGCATAAAGAGTTTAGGCTACTCCATTAAGGGGCTTACATACTCATCAATAAAGGGGCCTGCCGGAAACATTGAATACCTTGTGTGGTTTTCAACACAAGAAGGCGAATGCGAAATCAATATCGCCAACATTGTCGAAGACGCGCACAATACCCTAAATTAAAACCAGCCCAGCTGCTAAATGATGCTTCTCTTAAGTCTTTCTGAACGGTTCTCGCTCAACAGGTTCTTAAGCTTCATGATAGCCTGAGCATGAAGTTGTGAAATTCTTGATTCTGATACGTTTATAGCTTCGCCGATTTCTTTCAGCGTCATGTTTTCGTGGTAATAAAGAACCATTATTGTTCTTTCTCTTTCCGGCAGTCTTTTCAAAGCGTTCTCCAGTTCCTTTTTAACGTCTTTTTCTTCTAACTCTTCATGTGGAGCGAGGTTATGAGAATCCTGGATTGTGTCAATGATTTCAATATCTCCTTCTGATGAGCCCTTTTTGTCATAGATTGAAGTCACGGTTGTGTCTTCTGATAAAAGCTGCTCAACTTTTTCCTTTTCAATACCCAGATGATTTGCGATTTCAGTATTGGTCGCAGCTCTGCCGAACTGTTTCTTAAGCTCTTCCTGAGCTTCTTTTACGTCTTTAATTTTCCTTCTCACGCTTCTTGGCAGGAAGTCTTGAGAGCGGATTTTGTCAATAATATTCCCACGGATTCTGACAAGCGCGTATGTTTCAAACCTTGCGCCCATCTTTGGAGTAAATTTTTCGACGGCATCAATAAGCCCTTCCACGCCGTAGCTTGAAATATCTTCGTAAGAGAACGTCGGCGGAAGCGCAACTTTAACACGCCCTACAACGTATCTTGTAAGATAAATGTATTGAAGTATGAGAGCATCTCTAAGCGCCTTGTTTTCATGGTCATCAAAATAGCGAGCCCACATCTCAGTAAGCTCTTCATTCGTCGCTCTTTTTATTTTGTTGTAAGATGTGTCTTGTTCCATCCCTCTCTGTCCTAAAACATGTCTCATTCTATTTTAACGTTTTTACCTGAAATCTCTATCGTATATTTAGATGAAATTATTAAGATTTGTTACAGTTTTAAAATTTACCCTAAAGTTTTTGAAAAACATGCCGTTAACTAAATCATAAGCAAGGTTAGATGATTTTAAGGAGCATTGTATGACCAGCATTAACGTTAGATTAGCGGATGGGACACAGTTAACAATCAAAGAAGGTGACAAGTATTCTGATTTAGTTAAAGACAAAAAATTGGAAAAGCTTGCACCGCTGTTTGACGTAATAGATAATACCGGAGGTGTGGACGGCGAGAAAGTCGTTAACGGGAAAGAGCTGGATTTGATAAAAACGGCCATTGAAAAAATGGACGGTAATATCAATAACTATGATATTGATAAGTATTGCAAAGATATTCTTGAATCAGATAATATGGAGACATTTATTAAAACAAATGCTCCAGCGAAAAAGGCCGTCGTTTCACAAGATGGCAAAACATCCCAAAAAGCTTTTAACCAGTATATCCTGAACCTTGGCCAAAAGTATGACAAAGCTGAATTGGAAAAGTCTTTTAATGGCACTACCCACAAGATAAGTTCCGGAGACACCCTGTACAGAATAGCAAAAGACGCTCTTGGTGAGGGCGCAACAAACAGGGCTATTAATGATAAAATGGCGCAGATTGCCGTTTTGAATAATCTGAAAGATGTTAACAATATAAAGATTGGAACAGAACTCAAGATAGCAGGGAATGTTAGTACAAAAGGTACTAACCCGAGTACTGTACCCGAGGGTAAAGAAGACCCCATTACAGGCAAAGAATCAAAAATTGCAGTTTCAGAAAATGGCGTTGATTCAAGCTGGGGTAATGGCGAAGATGTTGCAGACCATGCCGGTGTCAAGAAGTACACAAAAGGCGAAGCAACAAAATACCAGGCAGAGGTTGATGGCGTGAAAATCACCGGAGCCACTGTTGAAGAAGTTGAAGCAAAGAAAAAGGCTTATGAAGAAGCTGCTGTTACTGCAAAGCCGGCAGAAGAAGCAGATGAGGCTGCTACAGCAAGAAAAGCCAAGAATCTGGAAGCTTTGAGAACGAGAATTGCTGCAGCTGATGGCAATGTTGAAGCTATCAAGAAGGCTATTGATGAATTGAAGAATCCGGATTTGACTGATAGTACTTCTGCGGAATACAAGGCTTTAGTGCAGGAACTTTTTGACACGAAAAATCCGGATGTGATAAGAAAGTTGTTAGTTAATGCTGCAAAAGAAGAAATTCTTGAAGTTGTTAACAAAAATGATATTGCAGCATTAAGCAAGATTGACATTTCACACCTAAATGATGAAGAAAAGAAAGAAGTTTACACAGTGCTTGCTAACAAAGCTGTAGGAGAATTTACAGCAGAAGGCAAGGCCGGAAATCTTGAGAATACCAAGTATATAGAAGCAGCTTTTGACTGGATAGATGGTTCAAGCCTTAGTGATGAAAATAAAGTGCTTACCAAAACCCAGATACTTGAATCGTACTTCAAGGTTGAAACAAGCAAAGATGCAGACGGTAACGAGGTTAAGACCTACAAGTTTGAGCCATCAAGGCGCCCGACAAAGGATGAGATGGAAAAACTTGCTGAACGTGCTGAACTTAGCGAAGATATGAATCTAGCACTCGTTAAGTCAATTAAGCTTGAAGAAATGGGACCTAATGAGTATAATGCAGCTTTAGAATATTGCATGGGAAATCGAATCGTTCCTCATTATGCTGAAATGGTAGACAAGATGAATGCTGAAGATGTGCTTGATTTTATTGAGAATAAAGCAACCGTCGATAGAAATTGGAATCTGCCTTATGACAAAATCATGGAAAAATTCCCTAACGACCCTAAAATATTTGCCACTCTGGGTAAATATATGGACGGCAACAGCACCATTTCAGATGCCAACAAGCTTGTGCTTGCAAAGAATTTCATGGAAATAGATGCTGATGGAAATGTAAAATTTGACCCTGCAAAACTTCCGGAAGGTGTTACAACCAGAAAGATTCTGGACGTTATGCTTCCAAAAGATTGTACAAAAGGCGAGTATGAAAAAATCTACAGAGCAATTCTTGCCACAATGAATCAAAACAGTGGCGATTTCTTGTCTGCAATAAACAACCATACAAGAAGCGAAGAAACACAAAAGCTTATCAATGAAAAAATCAGAACTTTTGTACTTGATACATCTAAGTCAGGAAGTGATGAATACAACCGTTTAGCATTATTTGCCTACAAGACAGGAATAGTTGATGATGCTGATATGTTGAAGGTTTTTGACGCTTCTTCAGACAAGATGAAAGCCAACTTAATCAACTCAGGGTATACAAGAAATGGCGGTCTTGTGGTAGTAAAATCTGGTGACAGCGTTGACAAGATTGTGAAAAAATATCTGGCAGCGCATTTAGACAAATTCCCACAGCTCCAAAAATCGGTTAAATCTGATTCTAAAAAATGGACACCTGAAAGAATTAATGTAGCGCTCAATGATTACATGCAAGATTTCAGAGTCGATATCATGAAAGAGCTTGGTATTGACGACCCAACAAAATTAAAAGCAGGGCAGATAATTAACCTGAAAAGGGTTAATTGGAGCAAGCATCAACCAAATTGGCTTAAATACAACATATTTTACTAAACTTCATCCGAAGACCTGTCCGGTGAGAGAATAGACAAATCCTCCGCGTAGTGTTTAATAACATTATCGAGGAGGATTTTCTATGTACCGTTTTATTATTAGTTTAATGATTTTAGGTTTACTAAGCCCGCTTGCAGCGCAGGCAGAGCGCACTGTTGTCACCCAGCAGCCATATTATCAGCCTTATTACAATTCTTATGACGATCCATACTACCAGCCTTACAACAACTATACAAATTTTTCAGACCTTGGTGCTTTAGAAAAATACGCGCTTAACAAGACTTTCAACAGGGAAAGTCCGCTCCAGCGTCTCCAGAGGCTTGAGACACAAGCTTTTGGCGCAGTACAAAGCGGCGACCTTGATACTAGATACGAAAACGTTAGAGAGGCAATCCTTTCACGTCCGAAAGATAATTTCAGGACCTCACTGCTTCGGAATTTAAGCAACTATCTTTCGGGGCAAATGACCGGATTCACCCCGTCGTTCGGAAGTTCAAATCCTTACCCTTACGCAACTTCTTTTAACCCTATGAACACGTATTCTAACCCGAATGCGTTCAGCTACAACCAGTTTCCGACAACTTATGACAACGGAAGAACAATGAGTTATGGAAACGGGCCGTTTAAAGGCGGTTACACCATTAACAATTACGGCACGGGGTCGTCGAGCGGGGTGCGGATTTTGGATTAATAACAATAGGGGCGATTTTGCTTAAGCAAAATCGCCCCTATTGTTATTCTTTATTGTTCAATCGTCTCAACCCCGTCATCAGAAACAAACTGGATTCCGAATTTTGCCCTGAATATATACCTCACGGTGTTGCTCTGGATTTCGTACATCATTTTATTGAACAGGTCATACGCTTCTTTTTTGTACTCAATAAGCGGGTCTTTCTGGCCGTAAGCACGGAGCCCGATACCATCTTTCAGCATATCGATATTGTGCAAGTGGTCAATCCACTGGTTATCAACAACCCGCAAGAGAACATCGCGTTCAAGTGAGCGCATAATATTGTTTTCTGCAAAGACTTCCTGTTTTTCAAACGACGGGTCGTACTGTTCTGTAATCGTATTATAGAACCCGATGATTTCCAGCTCGTGTTCTTTATAAGCCTTTAGAGCAGCTTCTCTCAAGGAATCGTAAATTCTTGAGTATCTATAGTTTCCAATATCGTCAATAGAAATATAGGAAAGTTGAGGAATTGTTGAGTGGAGTTCTTTTACAAGTGTTTCCAAATCCTCCTGAATATACTCTTCCGGATTCATTTCAGGAGTGATGTATGATTTAAGAAGTCTGTCGATTTCTC
>CANAXK010000019.1 GCA_947365485.1 uncultured bacterium | reverse complement strand
CGTTCTACGCAGCGTCTTCTCCGGAGGCTGCTCCGTTTGTTGAAGTTGGTTCTACTATCGCTTCTGGTGATGTTGTATGTATTATCGAAGCTATGAAGTTGATGAACGAAATCAAGTCTGAACAGAGCGGAAAGGTTGTTCAAATTTGTGTTAAGAATGGTGACCCGGTCGAATACGGTCAGGTCCTGATGTACGTGGAGTAGACAAGCGTAGCTCGGAGTGAAGCCCCGAATTTGGCTGCGTGAGCAGACAAATTGAAGGCGAAACTTTACGTCGCCGCCGTTTCAAATCTGTGACTTGACAGGCGGAATATAGATTTAAAAGGAAGTATTATGTTTAAAAAGGTTTTAATAGCTAACAGAGGTGAAATAGCAGTCAGAGTAATTAGAGCGTGCAGGGAATTAGGGATTCCGACTGTCGCTATATATTCAGAAGCAGACGCAAAGTCGCTTCATGTTAGACTTGCAACAGACGCTTACTGCATAGGGCCTGCACCTAGCACCCAGAGCTATTTAAACATTCCTGCAATCATCTCAACAGCGCTCATGACAGGCTGCGACGCAATCCATCCGGGTTACGGTTTCATGTCAGAAAGGGCTGATTTTGTTGACATTTGCACAGAGCACGGAATCAAGTTCATCGGGCCAACAGCAGAGTCAATGAGAAAGATGGGCGACAAGGCAACTGCGCGTAAGACAATGATTGAGAACAACGTTCCAGTAACACCGGGGACAGGGATTCTTGAGACAGTTGAGCAGGCAAGAGAGTTTGCGCACAAGGCGGGTTACCCGATTATCCTCAAGGCAACAGCAGGCGGGGGCGGAAAGGGTATGAGAATCGTTCGTTCTGACGACGAGTTAGAAACAAACATGACTCTTTGCCAGCAGGAAGCAGAAAAGTTCTTCGGCAACCCAGGGGTTTATGCAGAAAAATTCCTTGAGAACCCTAGACACATTGAGGTTCAGATACTTGGCGACTCGTTCGGAAACGTTATCCACCTTGGTGAAAGAGACTGTTCAATCCAGAGACGTCACCAAAAGTTGTTAGAAGAAGCGCCTTCTCCAGCGATTGACGAAAAGACCCGAAAAGAAATGGGCGCGGCAGCTGTTCGTGCTGCAAAGGCAATCAATTACGAGGGTGCAGGTACTTGCGAGTTTCTGCTTGACCACGACGGAAAATGGTACTTTATGGAGATGAACACACGTGTTCAGGTTGAGCACTGTGTAACAGAAATGATTTCGCAGATAGATATTGTAAGAGAGCAGATTCTGGTTGCTTCTGGCAAGAAGCTCGGTTACACGCAGGATGACGTGCTTTTAAGAGGTCACGCAATAGAGTGTCGTATCAACGCAGAAGATCCTGAGCATGACTTTATGCCTTGTCCGGGTAAGATTGACGGCTATTTTGCGCCGGGCGGATTTGGAATCAGGGTTGATTCTCATGTTTATCCGGGCTACTCAATCCCGCCTTATTACGATTCAATGATAGGGAAGCTGATTTGCTGGGGTGAGAACAGGAACGAAGCAAGGCGCAGAATGTATCAGGCGTTGAAAGAGTATGTTGTAACAGGAATCAAGACAACGATACCTTTCCACCAGCAGATTGTAGAAGACGAGGTGTTCATGAGTGGGAAGTTCAACACCGGGTTTATTGAAGATTTTTACAAGAGAAAAGGTTAAAAATTAAGCGGAGGTAATTCAGTGGTAGAATGCAACCTTCCCAAGGTTGACGTCGCGGGTTCGAGTCCCGTCCTCCGCTTACTTTTTCTGAAGAAAAAGTAAGCAAAAAGACTTATCACATTGGTGTATTTTATTGAGTAGTTTGGTCGGAAGAGGCAAATATATTTATTAGGGGATTTGACCAGCACTACTAAACCTCAGCCGGTCGGAAGCAACTTAACTACCGACTTCCAAATTATTCACTTTACTCTTTTACTAGTCAGGGGCAAATGCAAATTTTTCTTAACATTCATCATATCATTACTCAACAAGGAAATTTTACCCTAGAGTAATTAATGAGTAATTAGAGTATTTTGAAATTGGTGCAAAGAATTGCACCCTTCAAACTATAACTAAAAAAAAGATTGCTTAGTTTAATATGCGTTGAACTTGGCTTGTAAGATGTATATGAGAATAACAAATATCACAACTTTTAAAGAAACGAAGATATGAATTACCGCTTCCCGATAGTTTTATTGCAAAAAATGGAAGCGATGAATATTTTAAACAAGCTGACAATTCTGATTTCTATAAAAACGGAAAATTCCCATTTGACTACAAAAAGACAAATTTGCAAAAAGAAAAAAATATCAGAAACGCTACACGCTGGAATGGTGAAGGTATTAAGAATTTTATAAAAAATTTAGCCGAAAAATATAAATTACGATTTGTAGAAGCCGGAAGCGAAAATTCTGTAAGGGATTACGGCGAAAATTCTTTATTTAGCAAAGGGAAGCTGAATTCGGATGATTGGAAAAAGCTCCCTGCAGACAATGGTAAAATAAAGCCCCATGAAAAGCCTTTAATTGATTATTCTTTAAGCGCGAGAAAAGATGGGAATTTAAAAATAAATCTGATATTTTCTCCTGATTATGGTTGTTGTAAAGAACGAAATTTTATATATGATAACTTTATGGGAGAGATTAGGGACTTTTTACAAAAAGAAAAGATTGATTATAACATGAGCTGGGATGTCCCGAGTAAACATAATCATTATAGAAATCACTGCAATATAACTCCGAATATTGAAGGAAAAGCACTTACAAAATTATATGATATAAAAGAGGCATTAAAAAAGGCTACCACAGAAAAGGATGTGGTAGTTACTGCAGGTGACGGTTCAAATGACTTTGATATGTTAAACCCTTTAGAATATATTGAAAAAGAAAAATGGGCGAAATTTAAAGAAAATTCAAAATGTAAAGAATTTTACGATTTGGATATAAAAGCTAAACTCATAAGACTAAAAGAGACGCTGGATGGTAAGGATAATCTGCTAAAACGAGAATTGGAAACAAATGGTTTTATAGAATCTATAAAACAAATGCCATTGTATAGTATTGTTATAAAAAATGATAATTCGGATTTAAAATTATTGTCGGAAGTTTTTAGCAGATTCAATAAGGTTATTGAAGTAGAAAAAGGAGAACTTGATAAAGGGTTAAAATCACTTGTCAAATATCATTCAAACTCTAACGATGTTTTTTAAATCATCTATGTCTGAAAATTTCAAAAAATATATTCTTGGTTCTGTAAAAAAAAAGCCTGATACAAAACCTATATTAATAGCATCTTTAATAGGTGGTTTAGGAATACTGGGAATATATTCATATATAAAAATTAGAAAGAAAACAAATGAAGATAACATCAATTAATAATTGTAATTTTAAAGCAATATACTTTGAAAACTATAATAACAAATACGATAGCATACAGGCTATTTTGCAAAATGAAATTAAAAAATTTTCAAATGGCAACTGTAATGCTACAAAGCTTGGAGAAGGTATTAATTTCAGGATTATCGGATAGTCTACCATTTGATTTAAAAGCTTTACATCAATTAGAAAAAGTAAAAAATATCTCCAAAAAATCTACTAATTTTTGTAAAAAAAAGAACATTTTTTAGATTTATTAAATGCATCTCTCGTTGCAACATTAAAAATTAGGGAATTTAGAAGTTATGCTAGTCATAACTTAGCTTCATACACTACATCTCGCATATTAAATAATTTGTTGGCGAATGTTTCAAACCTTTCAGAAACTTTATTTCAAAGAATTTTTGAAGGGTTAAAATATGAAAATGCTGAAAATGTTTTGGTAAAAGGTTACAAAAATATGCGCCAGTTTAAATTCAAATTATAATACCCGTAGACTGTGTTCAACAATTGTCATTGAACACGACGAATATACTTGCTTGCGACTTCTTCCGGTTTGTAAGTTTTTACCAAATAGGTTGGGTTTCAACCCGACAAAAACCTTGAATATCATCAAACTATCTGTCACAAATAATCAAACCACGTGACCTTTTACAATTGGGTCGGCAGACATCTGATCTAAACTACAGGCTTTTATTAAAACTACAAGTCTGCCTCGATGATGGGATTACTAGTCAGATGTATGTTTGTTTTATAATAAAACAAAAGAGGTTTATATGGTTTTAGAAAACAAACTTGGCATAACTGAATCCGCAGAACTTGCAAGGGAAGAAGAAAGAATAAGCAAGAAAAAAGCGTTGGAACTTTTTGAACAAGGTATTCTTGACTCTTTAGACGCCGGAACATTTGAGGCATTGTCTGAGATTCACAAATACTTGTTCGATGAAATCTATTATTTTGCCGGTGAAATCCGAAATGTTAATATTGCCAAAGGCAACTTTAGGTTTGCGCCTGTAATGTATCTAAATCAAGCTTTAGAACATATTGACAAGATGCCTCAATCAACTTTTGAAGAGATTATTGAAAAGTATGTAGAGATGAATGTTGCTCATCCTTTCAGAGAAGGCAACGGACGCAGCACACGAATCTGGCTGGATTTAATCTTTAAAAAAGAACTTGGCAAGGTTGTCGATTGGTCAAAAGTAGACAAAGAAGACTACCTTCTGGCAATGGAACGAAGCCCGATTAAAAATGTGGAAATCAGAGAGTTGTTAAAGCAAGCTCTCACGCCTGATATAAATGACAGGGAAGTTTATATGAAGGGCATTGATGCAAGTTATAATTATGAAGGTTATTTTTTATACAAATTAAACGAACTAGAAATATGAAACTCATAAAATACATATTAGAAAGCACGTTCATAATTATAATCCTGCCTTATCTGTCTGTAAGCCTGTCAACATCAATCACAGGGCTCGGGCTTGCTATTGTGCTTTTTATGGCTATACTGCCTGTATATTTTGTTATCTCCCCGCTTAGATTTAGCCCGAAAACAAAAATCATCTGGCTTATACCATTATTTAATGCCCTGCAGTTCTTTCTAAGCGTGAGACTAACTTTTAACAACAGCGCAGACTCTTACCTCGTTGTTTACATTCCTCTAGCATATCTCGGGATTTTGATAAAAACGTTAATTTACAGACATGCTAAGAAATGATATAATAAGGAAAAAGGACAAAACCGCTTATGATGAAAAAGATTCTTGTTGTTACAGCTCTATGCCTTCCTGCGTGCGTTATCGCCGAAGATATCAATGGTGTCGTCGAACCATTGTGGAAAGACTTTGCTCCTCCGGCTTTTGTGAATGTTGAAGAGCCAAAAGGGCTAGGAAAACTCAATGAAACAGCTGCATACTGGTACAAGAGAAAAGTCGAATTTGATACCGCTATTGAAAAATGCCGCGCGCTTGAATCAAGCGACGTGAGATTCACCTGCTATCAGGATGTCAAAGTCAAACAGTACCAGAAAAACAGCGACTACAACGCAAAAATCGAAGCGCAGGAAAACACAAAACGTATGCCGCAGGAAATGTACGACAGAACCGATAACATGCTCCCGATTGGCGGTTACCTCAATAACTTCACACGGTTTCAGCCTAACGAGTTCCGTTGATTCCTCACAAGAGACTTGATGAGCAAATCCGAACCAATCCTTTTAACCTCGTAGATTTCAAGCCCGCTCGCGCCTGAAATATTTTCTACACATGCACCGTTGAAACAACTCAAACCGGTGTTATCATTGAGCAGCTTTGGCGCCATAAAATGATAAACCTCGTCAATCAGCCCGTCTTTGAGCATTGAACCCGCAAGCGTCCCCCCGCATTCCACAAACACGGTGTAAATCCCCTTGCTGTATAGCTCTTTCAAAACCGTCTCAATATCAAGCCTCCCGTCCTTTAGCGGCGTGTTCTTGGAAGAAGCAACGTAAATCTCACCCTGACTGTAGATTTTTGAGTATTTGTCAGTGCGCAAATCCTTGTCCAGTATACACTTAAACCGGTGCTCCATTGTCGGATTATCTGCTATCACAGTGTTTGAACTCGTCATTATGCAGTCAAACTCTTTTCGCATCCTGTAAACCTCTGCCCTTGATTCGCTCGAGGTTATCCACTTGGAAGAGCCTGTGCTGGTCGCGATTTTGCCGTCCATTGTAGAGGCGGTTTTAAGAACCACATAAGGCATTTTAAAAGTCATGTTTTTGATAAAAACCCTGTTCAAGAATCGGGATTCAGGTTCTAACGCGTAATCCACCTTGATTCCGAGAGCTTCCAGTTTTTGTATCCCGCAGACTTTCGGGTTAACATCCTTCATCCCAATAACAATCCTTGCGAGTTTTCGCTCAATGATAAGGTCAACACACGGTGGAGTCTTGCCGTAGTGCGAGCATGGCTCCAGATTAACATAGAGCGTTCCGCCCTCTGCCTCGTTATTTTGCAATTTGAGCAGAGCGTCCCGTTCAGCATGGTTTTCGCCGTACTTTTTATGGTATCCTTTTGATACCACATTTCCGGACTTATCCAGCACTATGCAGCCGACCATCGGATTAGGCGAAACCTTGCCTCTGCCTTTCTTTGCAAGGGCAAAACACATCCGCATGTACTTCTCATCGAGGTTTGAAGCCATGGTTATACCTTAACCGGTTCCGGGTTTTCGAGTTCGCGCCTTATATCGTTCACAGAAACGTGGAGCACAGGTGCGTTATCGTCTTTTTTGAGGTATACATCTGTTATTCCTGACTGCACGATAAACCGTTTGCAGAGGATACAGATAAAATTATGGCCGTAGATATACATTGAGGCACCCATGCATCTGTCCTGACCTGCCTGAATAATAGCGTTTTGTTCCGCATGAATCGAGCGGCAGGTTTCGTAGCAGGTGCCTGAAGGGATATTGTTTTTTATCCGGAAGCATTCGCCGCGTTCGTAGCAGGATTCCACGCCTGACGGGGTGCCGTTATAGCCGGTTGCTTTAATCTTTTTGTCCTGACCCACAATCACCGCGCCGACCTGTGCGCGCAAGCAGTTTGAGCGTGAAGAGCAGGTTTTTGCAAGGTCTAAAAAATAATCTGTCCATGATTTTATTGCCATAATGAACGCTCCTTTTGGCAACATTATACCTGAGCCGGAGCAAAAATAAAAGCTGTAGATTATTTCTACAGCTCTATAATTGGAGGAAAATGTATATTTTTGAGGGGGGTAAATAGGGGTAAGTAATTATACAGTGACTTCTTCTTTGAAATAGTCGACAACTGTGTCTAACACATTATCAAAGAAGAAGTCCAATTCTTGTGACAATGTTACCTCTGTTGAATTCATTTGTAAGTTTGCTTCTGTGTTGAATCTTGATAACATTTCGTTTTCGATACGCATATTCTAAATCCTTTCCTGTATAATTCTCTGGGGTTTATGTTTTTGCTTACACTTTTTATATCGGCATTTTTTTGAAAAACTTTAGGGTTTAGAAAAAATTTGTTACAAATCTTAATGTTAAGTTTTTGTATAATAAACCTGTCAGGAGTTTTTATGCGAGTTAATAGTATTAATTCAAACGTTAATTCTCAGGCGGTAAATCAGAAATATTTGCAAAGGTCACAAAAGGAGTACAAACAGATAGGCTGTATAACAAATCATTTACAATTTTGTCTCGTATCAGATGTTGTTCTATTCAAAAACATGCCCATACAGGATGGAATTGACACTCTAAAAGCTATAAAAAATTTGGTAAAAAATTCAGATCCCTGTATCGATAAGGACATAGAGCTCCTAACAAAACTCTTACGAAAATAATCCTGAGAACTTTGCACCAATTAATGTTCCAGCTGCAACACCAAGAAGAGAGCCTGTTGCTCCGAAATGCTTCGCACCAAGAGCACCGAGAGAGCCAACACCTACGATTGTAGAGCCTAAGCTTAGCGCAGTGTTTTTTGCTTCTGTTAGAAAATCTGCTCCGTCATCAACTTTGTGTTTGACATGCATTGAGCCGATACCGACAATTGCAAGTGTGCCCAAAACAGAGGTACGCGTCATGCTTAGTGCTAGCAAATCTTTGAATGGATTATTTGTTTTGAATGTAAATGCATTTAAAAAGCGTGGAGTTTCATCAGTATAATAAATACTTCGGATATCAGTTTTTATTCTATCAACACTAATCCCTAATTTTTCACAAATAAATCGACCCAACCTTGTCTCAAGCAAACTCTTGTCAAACTTCAACAACCATTTCGACAACTTTGGAAACACACAATCCGGAGAGTTGGGATTCATGTAATCACGCAAAATTGTTCCACGGCAAAACGAAAACGGGTGCTGCTCTCTTGTTGTCATACGGAGGAGTATAAGGCTTGCCCGTGAATTTTGACTTAATTTGTTTCATTGCAGAAAACAGGTTGCCGATTTCTTCCGGTCCGTTGAGGACTGCAAGAGTGGCAAGCGCGGAGGCGCAGCTGTAGTCATGACCCACGAGTTTGGAGGGGAGTTCTTTGAGTTTGCCATATATTGGGATTGTGTCAAATATTGAGCTGTCGTCATCGTCTGGGGAGACGGCTTTTCGCAATGACTTGTAGTCCTGATAGATTTCAGGGAGTTTGGCATATTGATGTTCGTACAAAATTGGATTTATCACGCACACACCTTTATCTACACACATTTATAAATAATAAAAAGCACAGTGAGCGCATAAATTGCCTAATATAAGAGGGTTATTTACAGAAGTTAACTAAGTGCCTAACAGTCGTTTTTACTTGTAAATTTATCCCGTTTGTATTAAAATTACTGTGTTATAATGTCAATTCGAGGGGTATAAAGATGAAGTTTGTTGCTAATAAAGATGATTTATTGAACGGGATTAAGATAGTAGAAAGAGCAACTGTAGTTAAGGGTTTGCAGCCCGTGCTTGCAAACGTACTCATTGAGACAGTCGGCACAAATCAAATCAAATTAACAGCAACAGACTTTGACCTTTCAATAATTACCCTGATTGACGCGAGTGTTGAGACAGAAGGCAAGTTTACGCTTCCCGCAAAGAAGCTTGGCGAAATCCTCTCAAGGCTCAATGACGAGCTTATAAACCTCGAGCTCAGTGGTTCAACTGCAACAATCACCTGCAAAAACTCAAAATTTGACATTATAGGGATTTCAGCAAACGAATTTCCGCAGGTTGAGGAGAACATTGCAGAGACTGACTGCATGGAAATCGAGACAAGGCCGTTTACAAAAGCCATAAGGCAGGTTGTATCAGCAGCAGCCGGTTATGAGACCAACAACCTCTTATCAGGCGTTGTTTGTGAGGTTAACAAAAATGTGCTTGAGATGGCTGCAACTGACGGAAACAGGCTTGCAAGGGTTAGGGAGGTTGTGAAAAACAACTCCACTGACGGTGAAAACCCGTTTGAGATGCTCATTTCTTCAAAAGTGCTTTCAGAGCTTTCAAAGATTTCGCTCATCACTGAATCTGACACAATCAAGATTTGCAAGGAAATGAAAAAAATCGTCATCACAATCGACAAGACAAAGATTGTAACAAGGCTTATGCAGGGTCAGTTCCCAAAATATAACCAGCTCATCCCGCAGTCATTCCCGAAAGAAGCGACTGTTGAGAAGAGTAACCTAATTTCTGCGCTTGAAAGAGTTGCGGTTATGGTTAACGAAAAGAACAGCATTGTGAAATTTGAGTTTGCGGACAACACTCTCAAGCTTTCGGGTGATTCTCCGGAGGCTGGTAATTCGCAGGACGAAATCGATATCAAGTACATGGGCGAACCTCTTGCGATTGCGTTCAACTACAAGTTCATTCTTGAGTTCCTCAAGATTGCGGAATCCGAAGAAATCAAGGTTCAGCTTAACACTCCGCTTAGCGCGACAGTATTTGCGCCTTGTTCTGACGAGGATTATTTGTATCTTGTAATGCCGGTTCAGTTGAGAGGATAGGCAGATGCAGCTAGGCAGCTGAGAAGTCGGGCAGCTAGGCATTTTGCTAAAGATAGAAAGGATTTCAATGAAGGGAAGAGCTTTTAAATTCGGAGACAACATATCTACAGACCACATCGCACCGGGGCGTTTGTTCCACCTGCGTTCTGACTTGCAGGAGTTTGCAAAGCATGTGCTTGAGGATGCTGACGAGAATTTTGCAAAGAACATGTCAAAGGGCGATTTTGTTGTTGCGGGTAACAACTTCGGGCTGGGCTCATCAAGAGAGCATGCGCCTCAGATAATAAAAATTGCGGGCGTGGGAGCGGTTATTGCAAAGTCTTTTGCGAGGATTTTTTACAGGAACGCAATAAACATCGGCTTGCTTGCAATCGAGTGTGACACAGCTGGGATTGACGCCGGAGACGAGCTGGATTTGGATATCAAGGCCGGGGTATTAAAAAATTTGACAAAAGGTACTATAATACAAATAGAGCCCCTGCCGGATGTTATGATAAGGCTCCTCAACGACGGAGGGTTAATCGAGCATATCAGGAAGAATGGCGACTTAGTGTTAGGATAGGAGAGATAAGCAATGGCTGACAACAAAGAAATAATTAAATGCCCTGCATGTGATAACGAAATGAAAAAGATTTTTATACCGGACGCCGGTATCAATATTGACATCTGCACAGAAGGCTGCGGCGGGATACTTTTTGACAACCGCGAGCTCAACAAGTTTGACGAGCCTCACGAAAACATTGACGAAATTCTTAATGCAATTGACGGCAAGACTTTCATCGAGGTTGACGAGTCAGAAACAAGAGTTTGCCCACTTTGCAATGTTCCGATGGTTAAAATGGGCGCCGGAGCAGGCGGGGTTGAAATCGATGTTTGCAACACCTGCGGTGCGAAATTCCTCGATAATGGCGAGCTTCAAAAAATCAGGGGTGCAGAAGAAGTAAAGAACGAACGTCTTGATGCGCTTATGAACTCTTTGTACAAAGAAAACCTGCACGATGTTATTGGCAAGAACGCAGACAAAAACATCAAATCATCTCCAAGAAGACAATTCTTTGAGGATTTGGTTTACAAGCACCTTATAAAATAGGTTTACTGCTTCAGCTTGCTTATATCAATCACAAGCCTGTTCTCTTCAGGTGACATCTTGTAGACTTTTGAGACATAAGATAAGATGTACGCTCTGCTTAGGCCAAGCTTCTTAAAAGTGCCGTCATTGTAGAGTTCAATCAATCTGTCAACGTATTTCTGGCAGTTCTGGTATGTTTCAGGGTGTTTCTTGAGCTGCTCGCGGAAAGACTTGTGAGCGCGTTCCTCGTTCATAGAAACAGAGGCCAGCGCGTAGTTGCAAAGCTTATCCTCGCCGCCGCGTTTAGCCGGTGTCAGGTGCTCTATGCTGCCCATCGTGCCGTAAATCATATCAAACCCGATTTTTTCCGAGGAACTCCCTGTCGCTTTTACAATGAAAGCTGAAATGTCCTGTTTGGAAGTCGGAAGTTTGATTGCAGTCTGGGTCATTTTGTGCGCCAGTTTTTTGTCCTCGAGCTCTTTTGTAATCTTCAAAAGGTCATAGATAAAGGATTTTCTGTTAAAAGCGTAGATTACAGGAATCTTATAAATCCTCGCGCGTGATTTTATCAGCAAATCGTTGAGCTCTCTGTCTTTGCTCAAAGGCGAGGATTGCAGTACCCTTGAAATCTGTCTAAGGTTTTCAGCCTGTTTTCTGGTAAAATTCTGAACAACTCTAAATTTTTTGGCCATCTTGATTCCTTTTTTAGCAGAAACCTTCTCAAACATCTCGTCTTCAGTGAAGCTTGAAAAATTCTGCGCCATTTTCATGAGTTTTTTCATGGTGCTGACTTCTTGGGGATTGTTCCGGCTCTTGATTCCTTCCTCGATTCTTGCTAGCTTGTACTTGAACTCTTTTGCGCTAAACTCCATCACAACTGGCTTGCAATCGAGTTTTTCTTTTGTAAACTCCATAAGCTCTGCAAACTTTTTCTGTTGCTCTTCCGGCATATTTTTAGCGAGCTCTGCAAGTTCGTCGAACACAGGCTGCTGAATGGCTCTCAAGCGCTTCTGATGAATCGGCGCAATCTCGTGAATGATGTCTTCGATATTTCTGTCAGGGTTCGCGCGCGAGGCTGATTTCAGGATTGAGAGCACGGATTTTTCGACCGGATAAAGGCAGTCCTCGTAAGGAATAAGCGATTTTACAACTGTTCTTACAGAGCTTGAGAAGACCTTGCGTTTCAAAAACCTCTGCACGGTTGAAGGTGACATCATAATCCTTCCGGAGTACATGTCAGGAATCTTGTAGTCAAGCAGCTTCTTAAGCAGGTCGCCATTTGGTACCCCGCCGGTAAACGAAACGGTATCGCATCCAGAAGGCATTCTCAATACAGAGTATTGAGAACAATCATTATGATTGTTGATTCTCGCGCCGGCTTCGGGGCGGAATGTATTCATGATAATTGGTGTTATTCTCACAATAATAGAATAGCAGTAAAAAAGTTTTTTTGATAGATTGTAAACAAAGTGTTACAAAAGGAAGGCGCCAGGCATTCTGACCGGCGCCTTCAATAAATCCTGTTCTTACGCAGCGGTTTTGCCAGGCACCTTTTTGTCTTCCCAAACATCAACCAGGGTTGAGCAGAAGAAGATACTTGAGTAAGTACCGATTGCAATACCGAGAATCATCGCAAGCACGAAGTCTCTTGTTGTCACCCCGCCAAGGAAGTAGAGTGCTAGCAAGGTAATCAAAGTTGTGAGTGAAGTATTGATACTTCTTGCAAGAGTCTGGTTAATACTTGCGTTCATAATCTCGCCAAAAGACATTTTCTTTGAGTAGTACTTAAGGTTTTCACGCACCCTGTCAAACACGACAATCGTATCGTGGACAGAGAACCCGATTACAGTGAGAAGCGCTGTCACAAACAGCGCGTCGATTTGCACGCCGTAGACAAGCCCGAGAATTGAGAACACCCCGAGCACGAACAAGGTATCGTGTACGAGTCCCAAAATTGCAGCAAGAGCATAGTCAAACTGGAATCTGAATGTAAGGTAAGCAACAATCCCCACGAGCGCAAGAGAGAGCGCGATAAGCGAGTTTTTAAAGAGTTCCATACCTAAAGTAGGGCCGACTGATGACACCTGAACCAGTTGAGGTGAGTCAAATTCGCTGTCAACGATGTTTGTTATCTTGTCCTGGTCAGCAGAGCCTTCTTCAATAAACTTTGTTCTGATTGAAAGGATTGATTTCAAATCAGTATCCTGTTGTGAGTTTACGTTAATGATTTGCAGGTAAGGGTTTTCGATTCCGCCCTTTTCAAGGCTGCTTCTTACAGAAGAGAGTTTGTCGTTGCTAATCGCTTCTTTAACCCCGTACTGTAGTGTAGTACCGCCTGTGTAGTCAATACCGACTTTCAAAGGTGTGTGGGTCGGATAAGTGATTGTTGAATAAATCATTGCAACAATACCCGGCAAGAGCAGCAGTGCTGACAGTGCCAAAAATATAAATCTGTTTTTTACAATATCTAGTTTCATTTGTTTGTCCTTATTTCTTGTAGTCTCTCTGCCCTAGTCCAGTATCCCGAACTTCGCTTTCTCCCTCTTGGTCTCAACCGCCTGGAAGCTGTCATTGATTTCGCTTGCCTTCAAGCCGAAGAGTTCAGGATGGGTAAGTTTTCCGGTACCGAAGATTAAGTGCATGAAGTTTCTTGTAATCGTAATCGCAGAGAACATTGAAACAATTACACCGACTGCAAGAGTGAGCGCAAAACCTTTTACAATGCTTGTACCGCAGCAGTAGAGGATTACGCAGGTGATAATCGTTGTCATGTTTGAGTCGAAAATACTTGTAAACGCTCTGTCAAAACCTGAATTAATCGCAGTAAACAGTGTTCTGCCCGCCTTGAGTTCTTCTTTTGTTCTTTCAAAAATAAGAATGTTAGCGTCAACTGCCATACCAATACTCAGGATAAACCCTGCAATACCTGCAAGAGTAAGCGTAATCGGGATTGCTTTGAACAAAGCAAACAGGAAAAGCCCGTAGAGCACAAGCGCCAAGTCTGCAATCAAGCCCGGAGCCCTGTAGTAGATTGCCATAAATATCATTACGAATCCAAGTCCGATTGCGCCTGCAACTTTTGATTTTGCGATACTGTCAGCGCCAAGAGTAGGCCCTACAGTGTTTTCTTCGATAATTTTTGCAGGAACAGGAAGTGCACCGGCATTTAGGAGGTCGACCATTTTCTTTGCTTCTTCGTAAACAAACCCGCTGTCTCCGCCTGAAATCTGTGCGCGTCCGCCTGTGATAGCTTCTCTGATAACCGGTGCGGATTGCAATTCGCCGTTGAAGAAGATTGCCATTGGCTGGCCGACAAGTTGTTTTGTCAAGTCAGCAAATTTCTTTGTGCCTTCTCCGTTAAATTCCAAATCAACGACCCACTGACCGTTCTGGGAATTGGTGCTAAGGTTTGCTCTTGAAAGGTCTTTACCGGTCAAGCCTGTTGCTTCCCATTCAGCTTCGCCG
>CANAXK010000018.1 GCA_947365485.1 uncultured bacterium | reverse complement strand
AAACTTCCCCTCGGGGAAGCTTTTTTTTACTTCAAGTAATTAACAAGCCCTTCCAGAGCGAGAATGTAACTTAGCTCCTTGAAACCTACAACCTGCGCGATTGACACTCCTGAAATTAGAGAAGTGTGTCGAAATTCTTCGCGGGCATGAATGTTTGTCATGTGCACTTCCACAGTCGGAATCGCTACAGCCGAAAGTGCGTCGCGGATTACAACACTTGTGTGGGTGTATCCGCCGGCATTAATCAGAATCCCGTCGTAAACTCCCTTTGCTGATTGGATTTTGTCCACAATCGAGCCTTCGTGGTTGTGTTGGAAAACATCGACTTCTGCTCCGAGTTCGCGTCCGCGCTCAATAACAGAGTTTTCAATGTCTGCAAGAGTTGTTGAGCCGTATTTTGCAGGCTCGCGCGTGCCTAGCATGTTCAGGTTGGCACCGTTAATTAATAAAATTTTCATCTGATGACCTTAATTCGCTTTAAATATTCACCCGTTTATTATACAATATATACAAAAAGAATGCGAGGAAAAAATGATTAACAAACGCTGGTATGATTCAGATCCTATACTAAAAGAAGCTTTAGAACTCTTGAGACTTTCTCCTGATGATACAAGGAGCGAGGCTGCTAATTTTATGCTCCAATTGCAGGAACAGGTTGCTGGCGAAGTTATTGAACATGTTTACGATATTATTAACACATATCAGGGCAAAGGTAATCGCTGGTATGATAACGACCCAATGATGCTTAAGGCTGTTGAGCTTTTGAGAAACGCGCCTGTAAAGGTTCAAAGAGTCGCTGCGCTAAAACTTCTTATTGCATTAGAGCAGAAAACTTTTGAAGGGGTCGAAATCTAGATGAAGGATGTGCAAAATCAGACCGACATGCGCGGTGTTGATATTCAAAAAGTCGGAATAAAAGGGATTGAACTCCCGCTTTGTATCCAGCGTAAGGATAAGGACGATATTGTGATTTATTCAAATGCAACAGCTGGAGTTTCTTTGCCTTCGCACTACAAAGGTACCCACATGTCACGATTTGTCGAGGTTTTGAACGAGTGGAGGAGCAAGAATACTCTCGGTGTTGATATAAAAGGTTGCGTTGAAGCAATTGTTGAAAAGCTTGATGCAAAGTGCGGTTATTTGAAGCTTGAATTTAAATATTTTATCGATAAAAAAGCTCCTGTAACAGGGATTTCGGCGCCGATGTGCTACGACTGCTTTTTTGAAGGCATTCTTGATAATTACGGTGAAGAAGATGAAGAGTACAGATTCTTTCTAGGTGTAAAGGTGCCTGTGACAACGCTTTGTCCGTGCTCAAAGGAGATTTCTGATTTTGGTGCGCACAACCAGAGGGCGATTGTTTCTGTGAAAGTTACTTATCCTGAGGAAGACCACATCTGGCTAGAGGATTTGATTAAGGATATCGAAAAATCTTCGTCCTGCGAGCTATATTCGCTCTTGAAGCGAGAAGACGAGAAGTTTGTAACAGAGAAGGCTTACCAGAACCCTAAGTTCGTGGAAGATGTTTTGCGCGATGTTGTGCTGCTTTTGAGAAACAATGAAATTATTGATTCTTTTGAGGTTGAGTGTGAATCAATCGAGAGCATCCACAACCACTCAGCATGGGCTTATCAGTCAGAGGGATAGGGGAGTGGCTGTGAAGAATTAGCGAGCCTTCTCCTCTCCATAGGGGGAGGACAGAATTTCAACATGAGCTTCGCGAATGTTAGAAATTCTTGGTGAGGGTTTAACAACAAGAATTTGACAAATCCCGCAGCCTCTCATAGCTGTTCAGCTGCCCATTAACATTTCTTAATAAAAACGCAATTTTTCTGAGAAAAAATACTTTATATATATGTAAGATAAAGTAAGATAATAGGTATCTCAGGAGGTTAATTATGAATATTGCAATGCGCAAATTGGCTATGCTTGAAAAAGATTTGATTCAACGCGAACAGGCCGTGAAACTTGACGGCTATACTTCAAGTCCGGTAGACCCTGCTTTTAGGGAAAAAATCACTAAACTTATGGACAAAGTCAGGGTCATCTAAAATGACGCCAGACGAACAAGTTCGCTAAATTCAGGATTTATACTTGATAATTCTTCACACGCTGCGATATCAACTATCTCAGCGTTTTTTATGTATGCAATTCTGTCCGCTGTTTTGATTGTAGAAATCCGGTGCGCAATCGCGATGATTGTTTTTTCTCCCTTGAGCGAGTTTAAAACATTGCAGATTTCATCCTCTGTTTTCAAATCGAGTGACGAAGTCGCTTCATCAAGTATGAGTATGTCAGGATTGGAATAAAGGGCGCGCGCAATTGCAAGCCTCTGCTTCTGACCCTGTGAAAATCCGGTTGTGTCAACAAACGGGTTGGCGTAGATCCCGTATTTGTAATTCTGGATTACAAAATCGTAAAGACAGGCTTTTTTGAGCGCGTCAATCACCTGATTGTCGTCAATTGAAGGGCTTCCAAATGCAACGTTTTCTCTTATTGAAGCGTTTATAAGACTGATTTCCTGCGGAATGTAGCCGATTTTGAGCGGAGGAAACGAATCATATTTTTTTGAATCAATAAAAATTTCTCCGGATTTGATTTCAAGAAGCCCGGATATGATGTCAATGAGAGTTGTTTTTCCGGCTCCTGAAAGCCCTGCTATTCCTATAAACTCGCCCTTGTTTATAGTAAGACTTATGTTTTTAAGAACAGGTTTTTCAGGCTCGTATTCAAAACCAACTCCGCGAAGCTCAATTGAGGAGTCAAGTGGGATAAATTCTTTTTGATCAAGCGGCTTAAGGTTTTGCATGTCAAAGTTTTCGTATTCCGTAAACAGCTCATCCACAATCGGGAGCGCGGAATTTATTCCGTTTAGATTAACCTGAATGCGCGATATTGTCGGCGCAAGGCGGAATATCGCAGATACGATTACAGCAAAAGAGGCCACAAGCTTGTCCGGCTCTGCGTAATTCTGGAGCGAAATTATTGAAAGCAGTACAAAAAGCAGGATTATGATAAACGGCTCTGTAACATAAGGCGGAATTGTGTTCAGAAAAAGGGTTTCACGTGATATTCTTGCAAAATCAAGGATTGCTGATTTATAATTCTCAAAAAAGTATTTTTCGTTGTTTGAGACCTTTACCCCCTTGATATTCAAAAGTACCTCATTGCTGCGCTGGGTGTACATTACAGACGCGTCGCTGACCTTTTTTGAAATCTTCTCAAGCCTTGGTTTGAAGAAGCTGTTTTGAATCCCGATTAAGAGTCCTGCGCAAACAACTGTAATAATAGTTGCAAGCGGGAATTTCACCACAAGGAATGCTGAAATCAGGGCAAAGATAAAGAAATTTACGTTAAGATTCAAAAGCCTCAGAACAAAATTGTTGATAACATTCGGAATAAGAAAATTAAGAATGTTGGCTTTTTTTGCAACAGGAATCGCTGATGATTCCTGATAGGAAGTTGTAAGAAAATATTGCATGAATTTGAGGTTGATTTCGACTTCCACTGATTTTGTGAATTTTGCCTGAAGCGATGAGTAGAAAATCATGAAGACATTTTTTGCAATAAAAAGTGCGATGATTCCAAGTCCGAGGATTATTGCGGTTTTTGAGGTTTCTTCTTTTGAAAGTAGTTTAAGTACAAAAGGATAGGTAAGCGCGACCCCGAAAAGCTCCAGCACGCCGACAATGAAGGACAAAAAAGAGTACTTTACAAAATCTTTTTTGTTACTGTCAAAATATGTGAAAAATTTCTTAAAGCAATCCCTTAGCATATATACATACTACATTAAAAAAACATTAATTTCATGGGGCAAATATTTCAGAATGTGGTATAATCATTATAAGTAGAGGAGGGATTATGGCAAATCCGATTTTAAACCAAAATTTTTCAGAACAGGAACGAATTTTAGAAGGTCATCCGATGACCGTTAACGGGACTATCCAGATTACGGCGTTTTTAGGCCTTATTTTGCTTGCAACAGCAGCTTTTTCTTGGTCACGTTTTACTCTTGGCTACACTGATTTGGCAAAATTGTTGACTTATGGGGGGCTTTTTGTAGGTTTTGTTCTGGCTCTTATTATTTCGTTTACAAAGAATAAGTACTTGGTTCCTATTTATGCAGCATGTGAGGGGTTATTTCTTGGCGGATTTTCAGCGGTATTTGAGGCTTCGTATCCGGGAATTGTTTCTCAGGCAGTTGCCTGCTCTTTTGCAGCTTTGTTTTCAATGTTAATCTTATATAGAGCAAAGCTGATTAAGTGTACTGATAAATTTAGAAGCGTTATTTTTATTTCTACGTTCGCAGTATTTGTGGTTTATCTTGTGAATTTCATAGGAAGCTTCTTCCACATGCAGGTTCCTTTTATTAACTCATCTTCTAATGCAGGTATTGTAGTAAGTCTTGTGATTGTTGTAATTGCTGCTCTAAACCTCATTATTGACTTTGATTTTATTGAACGCGGGGCGCAGAATATGATTCCAAAAGACTATGAGTGGTACGGTGCTTTCGGGATTATGGTCACAATGGTCTGGTTGTATATAGAAATATTAAGATTGCTGGCTAAATTTTCTGACCGCAGATAGATTTTTCATCAGGCTTCTTTTATAATAAAGGAAGCCTGATTTTTTAGGTTGAGGAGGATTAAATGATTATTACAGCTGTATCATTCGTTTTGGGAACTCTAATAGGCGCGGCACTTGTTTATTTTGTTTGCTCGCAAAAACATGCCGGAGCCCGTGAAGAACTCATCAGACTCAAGGCTAAGATGGAGACTTCTGAAAACTTGCAGGAGATAATCAAACGCGACTTTGTTCAGCTTGCTAATGAGACTATCAAAAACGAGCAGGAAGATTTGAGAAAACAAAACAGAGAGTCTCTGGAAGAAAAAATTCTGCCTCTAACAAAGGAGCTCGGAGAATTCAAGGCAAAGGTCGAGAAGTTTAACCTTTCAGGCGTTGAAAACACAACAAAAATTATCGAACAAATTGGGAATCTGGAAAAGAATAATAAAATTATTGAACAAGAGGCTAAAAACCTTGTTGAGGCGCTTACTAAAAACCAGAACACAAAAGGCTCTTACGGCGAAAACCTTCTTGATACAATCCTGCAATCCTGCGGAATGCACGAGGGGATTCATTATACAAAACAGTTTGTGACAACCTCTGCCAACCTAAAAGACGACGAGGAGCACGTAATAAGACCTGATGTTGTTATAAATCTTCCAAACGACAGACATTTGATTATTGACTCAAAAGTAACACTAACAAGCTACCTTGACTATATTGAGGACAATTCAAAACTCAAAGATTTCAAGGCAGAAGTTAAGAAAAGAATCTCTGATTTGGCAAACAAGAACTACCAGAACGCCGGTGACTTGTCCCAGCCCGACTTTGTTCTTATGTACATGCCTGTAGAGACCTCTGTAAACCTGCTTTATGAGGATTCGGATCTGATTAATAGCGCTTACAAATCAAATATTATTATTGTCGGAACATCTTCACTTCTTACAACCATAAGACTTGTAAACCAGCTCTTTGCACAACAGAGACAGTGCGAAAGCGTTTCACGAATCGTAAATGCCGGAACAAATCTGTATGAGACTTTTGTGCAGTTCTGTGACGACCTTCTGGATGTGCAGAAGAAGTTTGATACAGTGTCTTCCCAGCTCAACAAAACAATTAACAGATTTAAGCGCGGAAACAAAAGCAAGCCGAGCCTGTTTTCACAGGTTGAGGCGCTAAAAGAATACGGAATCAATACTCCAAAAGAGATTCCTGCTAATCTTCTTGTGGAAGAAGAAGGTGTTGATGAGTTAGAAGGTGTTTTTGCTAATGACTAAAATTCTTGTGATAGACGACGATGCAGCGATTAACGAGCTTGTAAAAATAAATCTTGAACTTCATGGCTACGAAGTTATTCAGGCGTTCAACGGGGTAGAAGGCTTTGCGCTTGCCAAGCAGGAAACACCGGCGCTTATTGTACTTGATGTTATGATGCCTGAGGTGGACGGGTTTACGGTTGCACAGAGAATCGGCCAGTGTCCTGAAATCGCAGAGACTCCGATTATAATGCTAACAGCGCTTTCCCAGCTCAATGACAAGGTTAACGGGTTCAATCTCGGGGTTGACGATTATCTCACCAAGCCTTTTGAGATTGACGAGCTGCTTGTGAGAGTGCGCGCGCTTTTGAAACGTACGCAGCAGATACCAAAATCAACTGCTGTAAGAGAGTTGCTTACATATAAAGAAATCACGCTTCTTCCTGAAACGTACAGCGTTCAGATTAATGACAAGGTGCAGAAGCTTACTCCGATTGAGTTTGATATATTCAATCTTCTGTTCCAAAACCATGGGAACATGGTCTCCGGAGCAAGGCTTCTCAAGGATATCTGGGGGTATGAGCCGGACGACAATGTTGAGACAATAAGGGTGCACATAAGGCATTTGAGGAGCAAGATTGACAAGATTGCTGACGGGAAGAAGTACATTGAGACCATTTATGGCGGCGGGTATAAGTTAAATATTTAGTTTTGTAACAATTTTTGGGGACTTTGAAATCAGGCTTAGATATAATACTTTATAATATTATAGAGGCGAGCAAAGTAAACAGTTTAGCAAGTAAGACAGGAAACCTATTATGATAGAGAAACCTCAAGCATCCGATAAAGATTTAGATTTGATAATATCAAATCTGTTTAAGGAGGCGCAACCGGTAAGGAGAGCGGAGCAGCCAGTGCAAAAGTCTATAACTATGATTGATTTGAATATTGAATCAAAAACTCTCCCTTTGGCTTTAAGAAAACGACTTATGTTTGAACTTGCTACAAGACCTGTTGTGTAAACTGTTTTACAAATCTGAAAAAATATTGTATAATAGACTTTGTTAATCAGCTTATCAGGAGGTTTTATGAAGGAAGAATTTACAACTAACGCACGCCGCTGGTATGACAAAGACCCAGTCTTGTCTTCTGCGATGAAAACCCTTGAGGAGTCTGATGACGAGACCCAAATCAAGGTTGCTCTTAACCTGATTAAGATTATTACAGAGCACCACCTTTCAAGCACTGAATACGAATCAGTAGAAGATATTGTATCAGCAACCGAAGATGTTTTGGACGATTCAAAACACGGCAGATGGTACGACCTGGACGGTACACTAAGAACTGCAATCAGCCTGCTTCAAAACTGCCCTGACTCAACCAGAAGCGTTATTGCCAAGGAAATGGCGAAAAACGTTATCGACATTATCAAGAAAGAAGAAGATGTTGATGACGTCGAGCTAGAGGCGCCTGAAGAGTAGGGCTTCCCCACCCCCTTGCATGAAACAAGCTGTTACGCTGGGCAAAAACGCTATTATGAACGAACAAAAACTTCTCGAAAATTTTGGATTTAATTTCAAAATGTATAGAACAAAGCAGAAAATGACTCAGGACGATGTTGTAGCTAAAACAGGGTTTAGCAAGTCTTATGTCAGCAATGTTGAGGGTGCAAAGCACAGCATATCTCTGGTAAATGCCTTTATATTAGCGAGTCTTGTTAACAAAACTCTTGATGATATGCTAAAAGACTTAAACTAATCCACATCTATTGGGCTTCTTTGAATCTGCTCAATTGCCTCCCGTGCTGTGAAGACCAAATCTTCCGGTATGTTCGAAATCGTGCAGAATTGACGCAAAACATCGATTACGCGCTTGAAACACCTTACAATGTCGCCTTCGCCCATGTCAACCTGGTCAATAATATCGTCCCATTCAGAACCGTTTACCCACATTTCAATGAGCGGAGAGTAAAACCCGTTTATGTACATCGGGTCTTCAACATCATAGTGCTTTTGTTTCTTGTCCAAATCACGCTTGATGTCCTTAATCTTGTTCAAACGCTTTCTAACGGTAGGCGAAAGCGGAAGCTGCGAATACAAATCAGCCCTCATATCCTCTGTTGTGAGCGCGCAAACAACACTTGCAAGCTCCGCAGGCGTCAACCCTTCCAACACGCCGGAAAAAATTACACGCGCCATGAATAGCTCGTTCTCAGACCGGATTTGGGAAATTGTAATACCCTGCTCTGTCGGATAGTCGTCTTTTATGTAGCTGTAGTCCGTCAAAACAGCCCTGTGCGCCAAAAACTTGTTCCAGAAAATGTCTTTTTGCTTTTCAATCTCTTTCTCAAGCGCCTTTTGCTTAGACTGGTACCTCTCAAGCACATCAATATTTTTCATGTGCTTCTTGAACAGCTTGCAGGTGTCACACTCGTAGGAATGCATTTTCTCCAGCATCTGCTTTGTCTGACGCCCAAACTCCGCAGCTTCCGGTGAAAGCGGCCTGTTCTTTTTCTTCTCCTGCTTCTGGATTGTCTTGAATACACGCCTGTTCTGCACGTAAATGTCTCTGATTTTGTTGTATTCAAGCAAATCCTCGTTCGATTTTCCGCAGAAACACTCGAAAGAATTGCATTCACATATCTTCTCGTTGTTCTGGTCTCGTACAAGGAGAAGCGGCTCGATTCTTGAATTAGACGAATAATAACCAAAACTCTTTAAGACAAGCTCTTTTGCTTCTTCAAGCGAGAACCTCTGGAGCAGGTTGAGCACCATGGAATAACTCGGCGAAAACTTGCTTTCAAGCGGATTCGCGTCACTCAACACAAGCTCTGCAACTTCTTCCGGGGTCTGGAACGGCGTGCCGACAATAGTAACGTATCCGATTTCATCCATCCCGCGCCTTCCTGCACGACCAGACATCTGCAAAAACTCACTCGGTGTAAGCGTTCTGTGCCCGCTGTCCGTGCGCTTGCTGATTGAACTTATGACAGTCGAGCGCGCCGGCATGTTAATCCCTGCCGCGAGCGTTTCTGTTGCAAATACGACCTTGATTAAACCTTTTTGGAAAAGTTTTTCTACAAGCACTTTCCAACCAGGCAAAAGTCCTGCGTGATGCGAAGCCACTCCAAGTAACAAGTATTCAATGTGCTTGTTCTTGTATAAATACGGGTTTTCAGCAATGTATTCGTCTATGATTCTTCTGATTTCTTCCTGCTCTTTCGGGGTAACAAGACAAAGTGAGGCGCATTTTTCCATCTGCTCGTCGCATTTTTTGCGCGAAAAGGTGAAATAGATTGCCGGAAGCATGTCTTTTTCATGAAGGTTTCTAACCACATCTTTTACGATGTTGCGCTTCTGCACAGCTTTTCCGCGCTGGAAAACTTTTTTCTCCGGCTTGATTTTCTTGTTCAGAACCCCGTTTGGAGTGAGGAGCGGAAGCAGCGTGTTCGGCTGAGATGAGTCAAAATAGTAGAACCTCAACGGCACCGGACGGAAATCTGTGTTAATAAGCTCTGTGCGTGAATGAACTGTGTTAATCCACTCTGTGAGCTTGTCTGCGTTTGCAACTGTTGCAGAAAGCGCGATTATCTGGACATTTGTCGGACAGTAGATAATGCTCTCTTCCCATACAGTCCCGCGCTGCTCGTCGTTCATGTAGTGAACTTCATCCAGTATTACGTATTTTACATCCTTAAGGTTGTCAGTAACAGAGCCGAAATTTGTGCCGTAGAGCATGTTTCTGAAAACTTCTGTCGTCATAACCACAATCTGCGCGCTTCTGTTAAATGACGAGTCACCTGTTAAGAGTCCGACTTTATCAGCCCCGTATTTTTCGGAAAAATCGCTGAACTTCTGGTTAGAAAGCGCCTTGAGAGGGGTTGTGTAGAAGACTTTTTTCCCTTCCTGAAGAGCGCAGTGGATAGCGTGCTGGGCAATAACGGTTTTGCCGGCGCCTGTCGGGGCGCAAACTACAACGCTTTTGCCTTCAGAAATACAGCTGCATGCTTCTTTCTGAAAATCGTCTAACTCAAAGGGAAAATCGTACATAAAAGACCTCTTTAATTGCTATTCCTGTATTTATAATAACATGAAGTTGGCTCAAAAGAAAAGCACGGGGCTGTGACCGTGCTCTTTTTTAGGATAAATATATATTCTAAAATTATAACAAGTTCAATGCAATGCTTGGCTGTTGGTTTGCAGTAGCAAGCAATGTTGCTGAAGCTTGTTGAAGAATCTGTGCTTTGATGTATGCTGAAGATTCTTCTGCTACGTCTGCGTCTCTTAGTGTAGAAAGTGATGATGTGATGTTGTTAGACTGTACACCGATTGATTCTACAGCAGACTCGATTCTGTTCTGTGCAGCACCAAGGGTTGTTGCACGTGATGAAATTTCGTTTAATACTACATCGATTTTGTCTAGCATTTGACCCTGGTTGCCAACGATACTTGTTCCGTCGTATCCAGAACAGTTTTGTGCAATTTCTTCTAGTGGAGAGCCAAATAAGCTTTCTATATCGCCTTTTTTGAATAAAGATTTGTCTAATTTTATTTGGCTTGCATCGTCGCCATATAACCCAACTTGAAGTGCGATGTCCTGTGTCATAGAACCGTCCATCATTTTCAAACCGTTAAATTCGCAGTTAGCAGCGATACGGTCAACTTCTTCAAGTCTTGCTGTGATTTCTGATTGGATTGCTTTTAGTGAGTCAGAACCATAAGTTCCGTTTGCAGCTTGTTCGGTCAAGTCTCTGACACGTTGTAAGTGTGATGATACAAGAGAATAAGTATCTTCAAGTGTTGTCAACATGTCTGCGCCTGTTGCTGCGTTGTCAGCTGCTACATCAAGAGAGCCAAGCTGTGTTTCCCAGTTGCTTGCGATTGAATAACCTGCTGCGTTGTCAGCTGCGTGGTTGATTTTGTAACCGGTGGTCATTCTTTCAATTGCTTTGTTCAATGAACTTGTTGCTTTTGTCAAGTTGGACTGAACCAAGAGGGATGATAGGTTTGTGTTGATAGTAATTGCCATTTTAATACTCCTTTCTGGCATTTGCATCCTACGAATGCATCCTTGCATTTGTGCTTATATATTCTTAATTCCACATTTTGAAAATTAATAACGCTTTTGGGACAAAATTTTTACAATTTGTTACAATAGAGGCCTGAAAGCATTGTTTTTGCTATAATTTTCATGTAAGGAGTAAAGATGGGAAAAATAGTTATAGACAACAATCGTTGCAAATCATGTTATATATGCACGATGACATGTCCTAAAGGACTTATTAAAAAAAGTGACAAAACCAATCGCCTGGGCGATTATATGGTAGAGTTTGATGACAAGAACAGTGAATGTATCGGGTGTGCGATGTGCGCGAAACGCTGTCCTGATATGGCAATTGATGTGTATAGATAAAACTAATGCCCCCTCTCCTGCGGGGAGGGTTGGGGTGGGGGTTCATGGAGGTTAAATGACTACTGAAAAAGTTTTAATAAAAGGTAATTATGCAATAGCTCAGGCTGCTGTCAACGCCGGCTGCCAGTGCTATTTTGGCTATCCGATTACGCCGCAGACTGAGATTGGCGAGTACCTTAGCGGTAAAATGCAGGAGCTTGGAAGAGCTTATGTCTGCGCAGAGAGCGAACTCGGCGCGATAAACATGGTTATGGGAGCTGTATCTACAGGGGTTAAGGCGATGACTTCGTCTTCATCCTGCGCGGTTGCGCTTATGCAGGAGGCTCTTTCTTACGCAGCTTCCGACGAACTTCCGGTTGTGCTTGTAAACGTTATGAGAACAGGACCGGGTCTCGGGTATATTTATCCGGCTCAAGGTGATTACAATCAGGCTGTATACGGCGGAGGAAACGGGGATTACAAAATAATCGTGCTCGCGCCTTCTACAGTTCAGGAGTGCGTTGATTTGACTTACAGAGCGTTCTATCTGGCTCAAAAATACAGAAATCCTGTTATCCTGCTTGCAGATGGACTTTTGGGGCAGATGATGGAGCCTGCAAGCTTCGGCGAGTATCCTTATCCTGAAGTTGACGTGTCAGGCTGGGCTTTAACCGGGGCAAAGGGCAGAGAGGCTCGCAAGATTTACTCCGTAGCGCCGGATGAGAAGAAGCAGATTCAGCATATTTATGACCTGCACAAGAAGTTTGAGGTTATTGCTGAAAACGAAACGACTTACGAAGAATTTAATATAGATGATGCGGAAATAGTTTTAACGGCTTTTGGCTCAATGACAAGAAACATCAAGGCTGCGATGAATGTTTTAAGAAGCAAAGGTATTAAGGCTGGTTGTTTCAGGCCTGTTACGCTTTCTCCTTTCCCTCATAACCGTATTTCAGAACTCGCGTTAAAAGGAAAAGACTTTGCGGTTGTGGAAATGAACATGGGGCAAATGTTCAAGGATGTTAAATACGCGGTTGATGGCAAATCTAAGGTTGATTTGATTAACAGACCTTGCGGTGAGTGGTTAAGCGTAGAAGAAATCGTTGCCGGAGTAGAAAGAGTTATGCAGGGAGGTAAGGCATATGCAGCAAATATTTAGTAAACCTAAGAGTATGAAAAAAGACTTCCGCTACACCTTCTGCCCTGGTTGCGACCACGGGATTGCAATTAGGCTTATCGGCGAGGTTATTGACGAGCTTGGAGTTCGGGAAGAGATTATTTCATCAACTTCTGTTGGCTGCTCCGTATTTTTATATGACTTTTTAGATATAGACGCTGTTGAAGCGCCTCACGGTCGTGCATTAGCTTCTGCAACAGGGGTTAAGCGTGCAAGACCTGACAAGGTTGTGTTTACCTATTCCGGTGATGGTGATTTTGCTTCAATCGGGCTTGCAGAATCAATGCACACTGCTTTAAGAGGTGAAAATATAACGGCTTTTTGTATAAACAACACGACTTACGGCATGACAGGCGGTCAGCTCGGGCCTACAACTTTAATGGGTCAGAAGACAACGACTTCGCCAACCGGCAGAAACAAGGATTACTACGGGTATCCGATTAAGATAGCAGAGCACATTGCGCTTTGTGACGGAACAGCTTTTTCTGCGCGTGTTTCGCTTGACACTGTTGCTAATATCAACAAGGCTAAGCAGGCAATCAAAAAAGCGTTTCAGGTTCAGCTTGAGGGCAAAGGGTTCGGGTTTGTCGAAATCCTTTCGTCTTGTCCGACAAACTGGCACATGACACCTGAGGAAGCGCATGAGAGAGTTCGTAACGAGATGATGCCGGTATTCCCGCTCGGCGTGTTTAAGGAGATTTAATTATGGAAACAAATTTTATAATAGCCGGCTTTGGCGGGCAGGGCGTACTTCTTGCAGGGACTGTGCTTGCAAATGCTTTTATGATTGAAGGTAAAAACGTAACATGGTATCCTTGCTATGGTGCTGAAATGCGTGGTGGAACTGTAAACTGCGAGATTGTTGTGTCTGATACAGAGGTAAGCTCTGTACATAAGCAGGATACAGACTTTGCGCTTGTTCTGAACCAGCAGTCGTTTGACAAGTTTGTGCAAAGGGTAAAATCCGGCGGCACGATTGTTGCAAATTCTACTCTTGTTGCAGAAAGCCGTCCGCGCTCTGACATCAAATACGTTTTTGCTCCGATGACAAAGATTGCAAACGATATGGGAAACGGCAAGGTAACAAATGTCGTGTCTTTAGGCGTGCTTTCATCTGTGTGCAAGATTGTATCAAAGGATTTTCTTGCCAAAGGGGTAGAAAAAGTGCTTGGTGAGAAGAAAAAGAGTTTATTACCTCTGAACCTGAAAGCGTTAGAAAACGGGGCTGCAAGTTTGGCTTTAGTATAAAAAATGCGGGAATAATCCCGCATTTTTATAGACTTTTTTCTAGGTCTTTAATAATTGTTTTCTTTTTATCTTCTGATATGGTAATCTTGTTGACTGCGTCATACCCGATTTTTTCATCATTTTGAATAACAGAAATTAGATTCTTTTTAGAGTTGTAGCTGCCTTTTTTGCAAAACTCAACAGCATCTTCAATATTGAGTTTATTGGAAACATTTTTGATATCCCTATATGACATCCCAAGTTCAAAGAATTTTTGAGAAATAAGTTCATTTTGTTTTTCTGTGAACTTTTCTTTTCCGCTTTTGGTTTTGATAAGCTTTGCCCAAGCATCTTTTATATTTTTAGGCTCAGGCAACCCTATTTCAAATTGGTAATTAAATCTGCTTAAAATAGCTGTATTTAAACGAACAGCTGCATTATCACTTTTTAAACCGTTAGGGTCTTTGTTTGTAGCGCCAATGAATAATATATTATCACATTCATCTTGCAAGTATGAAATTGATTTTTTAAGTGTATTTAGTAAGTCCTCTGAATGTCTATTATTATAACCTTTATCTATAGACATAGTTCCATCTATTTCATCCATAAAAATAACTATTGTTTTCTCGGGATTAGAATGGGCATGTTCTTCAATCTGATCAATTAATGATGCGAATTGCCTCGCTCCTGCAGATACAAATTCAGAGTCAAAGAGTTCTTTGTCAAGTTGAATGAAATCTGCCTCTAGTTTTTTGGCAATACCTTTTGCTGCACTAGTTTTTCCTGTACCTGGAACTCCCCATAGTAATATCGAAGACATACTTTTTATTCCATGGTCTTTCGTTATTTCTTTATTTTTTTGCAGTAGTCTGAATTTATTGGTAAAATCTTTTAATGAGTCAATGCCTGATAAATCATCAATGGATAGAACATTTTTATTATCTTTAAAAGACTTAATCTCTATTTCAACATTACTTAACCTTGAAAGGTTTATTTTTTTTGTTTTTTCAGCAGCTATTTGCTGTAATCGTGTTTTGGAAGTTCTGTCAAGCATCAGTAGGGTGCTAGCTGCCAAGCCTCCAAGTAAAGAAAAGAACATAATTTTTTCTTTTTTATTATATGTTTTTGGGTTTTTAGGTAATTCGGATGTTGAAAAACTTTTATTAGTGTTTGAATGAAAAGCTATGTAGTTTTTGTTTGATATTTTTGATATGTTCATAATAAATTTCTATCTATTTTTATTTTGTTCCCGCCACAAGTCCGCAATACAATTACTAATTTCTTCTATTTCTCGGTCGATTTCTTCGTTATCTTGCTTTCTTTCGAATAAACTTAATAAACCATAACCAACTTCTGTAACACCCAAAGACATGATTCCCATCAAAACTCTTGTTGTTTTGGGACCTTCAACATCTAAATTTTCATGCCATTGCTCTAATGCCTGGGTAACATTTTTCTTTCGTTTTAAAAATTCATCTTTCCAATTAGAGTTATGCATTGTAGCTTTTGCTTTGGCAATTACCCAGTCTTCATAGTATTTGCCATTTACAGTCCCCTGAAATGCCAATTTGTTATTATTTTTG
>CANAXK010000017.1 GCA_947365485.1 uncultured bacterium | reverse complement strand
TAGAGAAAGCAGAAGATATTGAGGCTTTGGCTGATGAATCTCCTGTTATGTTGAAACTCTTTGGGCAATGCTTGCAAACAGAACCTGTGAAAGAACGGATTTCGGAGCAGGCAGAGCTGGCGGAAAAAACAGAAGGGGTTGATGTCGCAGTAAACGAACTCGACTTGAATGTTGTGGATGAAAATATTGAGCTTCCTTTAGAAACACCTGAAGTTGCTAATCAGACAAGAATAGAGGCTAAAACAGAAGGTCAGGAAAAAACTCTTGAGGATATTGTTGACGAAGAGATTCTTGGTGAATTAAAAGTTGAATCAGTGGAAGCGGATACTTCTGGTGAGAGCGCATCTTCAGACCTAATGAAGAACCAGACCGCGGAGGAGGTGGGAGTCAAGGCAATGCTCCATGCAAGTGCAGACTTTGCAGAGTTTAAGCTGGAAGCAGAGCCGGTTGTGTCGTCTTTGAATCCAAAACCGGCAGCAGATGTTACTTCGGGCAAAATTATCGAGCAGATTACCCGCCAAATGGATAAAATTTTTAATGGCTCAAAGCTTAACATCGTGCTTAATCCGGAATCCCTTGGCAGGGTTTCTTTGCAGATTATTAACACCAAAGAAGGCTTGTCTGCTCAGTTTACAGTAGCGAGTCAGGAAGCAAGAAATCTTATCATGAAAGGGCTTGATGGGCTCAAAGAAACGCTGGTGTCTCACGGTGTGAATGTGGATAGTGTTTCTGTTAAGTTGAATGAATCGCAGGAGGCCGAGTATAACGCTGATTGGACAGAGCAAGAAGGCTCAAGAGGTGGCAACAAGGAACGGGGGCGCTCAAAAGGGGAAGAGAAAGAGCGGCAAAAATTTGAGCAAATGATGGTTCAACAGCAGGATGAAAATGGTAAAGTATAAAAAATAAGGATTGGAGAAGGTTATGCCAACAGTAAGTGACCAGATAAATACAATGAAAACCCAGACAGCATTGTATAACAACGAACAAAACAAGAATAATCGTACAGCAAAGACTAGTACAAACGACAGTAACATGTTTTTGACTCTCATGCTTAAACAGCTTGAAAATCAGGATCCTACGCAGCCTACGGATAATACGCAGTGGCTTTCGCAACTTGCGCAGTATTCTTCTCTTGAGCAGATGACTCAGATGAATAAGGGGCTTTCTGATTGCATGAGCTTCATATCTTCAATGTACAATGATATGAATATGAACAGTGAAATTAACCAGACGCTTTCTATGATAGGAAAAGAAGTTACTCTTAAGATTCCTGATGAAGAGGACAAAACAAAATACACGACTGTTAAGGGTACTGTTTCAGAAGCTAGCTTTGAAGACGGCACAGGCAAGGTTAAGGTCGGTGATAAGTATTACTCTATTGGGAATATTATTTCAATAAGAGAATCAGACGGAACAATAAAAGATCCAATCATAGAGAATCACACTGATACAAGTTCTACAACAAAGAAAAGTTAATTTGAATAAAATATATAATTTGGGAGGAAATAATGTCACAAGCTTTACACACAGCAAGCACCGGTATAAACGCCGGACAATCACACATCAATGTAATTGCAAACAACGTTGCAAACATTAGCACAACAGCTTTCAAGGCCGCAAACATGACTTTTGAAACGCTCTATTCACGCAACCTTTCTTACGGAAGCGCGGCAACAAAAGACGGCGGCGGTACCAACCCTAAACAAATCGGGCTTGGTGTTAAAGTTGGCGGTATAACCAGAAATTTCACTCCCGGTGAGTTCATTTCGACAGGTAGAGATATGGATACAATGATTTCCGGTAACGGATTCTATGTTGTTCAGGACGCTGATGGAAAACAGTACTATACGCGTGATGGTGTTTTCTCTTGTGACTCTGAAGGCAACATTGTCACTAAATCCGGCATGAAGGTTGTTGCAACGAAGACAACTTACTCAAATGCTAGTTCTGATAAAACCTTGAAAGTGCCAAAACACTTGAGTGCAATAGTTAAGGGTGACCCGGAGATTGGTAATAAGAAAATAAGCGAACTGAATAACGCAACTATAACTTCAGGTGATATTTTTGCAACTGTAACAGGTACTGATGCAGACGGTAATCCGGTGACAAAAGATGTAATGCTTAAGGTTCCGGATGGTGACCCTACAATCAATGAAATATGCGCATCTTTTAATACAGCAATAGCTGACGCTGGTATTAATGGGGTGTCTTTTAATGCTGCAAATGGGGCTGTTTCTTATACAGGAACGATTTCGTTTCCAAACAGCGAACTCACCAACAGTAATTTCCTTGGGCAAACAGGACTAAACTTGCAAAACCCTTCCGAGCAAATCAATCAGGTCGTGTCTCTGAATGAAATGGTCAACTACAATGATAAGAGTGGTATTTCGTTAAAGTCAACAACTTTTGATGAAAACGGGGTTCTTATTGCAACCTATGATGATGGTTCTGTGCTTACGCAGTTTGTTGATAACACTTCAGCTATTAAGTGGAAGTATACAACGCCGGAGGGGGTTAACATTACTGGTGATGATGTTGCTGCAAATGGTGCGTCTATTCAGAACTCCAATTTTGTAATGGAGCTCGCAACAATGGTTAATGAAGAGGGTCTTGTTTCAATAAATAATAACCTTTGGGAATGGGGGCCTGACGTTGGTGAAATATTCTACGGCATGGCGGGAGAACTTGCTTTTGGTACAATTGAAACAAATGGCTACGAAGGCTCTAACGTTGATATTGCGTTTGAACTCACAAACATGATTTCAGCGCAGAGAATGATTCAGATGAACTCACGCGTGTTCTCAACGGCGAGTAGTGTTATGGAAACACTTGCTTATCTGGGGCAATAACGGCTAAGATAAATGTTTAACAAAAAGGCATGCCTTTTAGTGTCAAAAACACACGAAAATCATGTCAAGTTGTTAACAAAAACGGTGAAACTTTACAAAACTTAATAATTTAAACATGGTCGAAATCCATGTGAATCATGGGTTTCGGCATGTTTGATGAAACGGCAAAAAGTTGTTACAAACTAGTACTTGTGCAGGTCATGAGGATTGGTATATAATACAATAGAGGGTTGAGGGGAAATGTTAATACCATCACAAATTTGGGGCGAAGATGTTGTAATAGACAGCTCATTGGTAGAGGCAAATCTTCACAAAATCAAAAAAAGTATCGCACCTTATAACGTTAATATAATTGCAGTTACAAAGTATTTCGGGCTTAGAGCAATGCAGGCTGCCTATGTTGCAGGGATTAGGAATTTTGCAGAATCAAGGGCTCTGGAGGCGATTTCTAAGATAGAAAGCTTGCCGGAAGAGGTTAGGGAAAATTCCACATTCCATTTTATCGGTCACTTGCAGTCAAACAAAGCAGAGAAAGTTGTTAACCATTTTGATGTAATCCACTCGGTTGATTCCTTGAAAATCGCGGGTGCTATATCAAAAGCGGCTTGTCAATTGAATAAGAGAGAGAGAATTTTTTTGCAGCTTAACAACTCGGGTGAAGTTCAGAAGTCCGGATTTACAAAAGAACAGCTTAGAGCAGAGCTTAGGGATATACTTGAGCTTGGCGGAGTCGAAGTTGTCGGGCTCATGAATATGGCGCCTCTCGGAGCAGCTGAAGATGAGCTTGAACGGTTGTTCAGAGATGTGAGAGAGTTCAGGGATGAGCTAGAAGCAGAGTTTGGAATAAAGCTTCCTGAATTATCTATGGGGATGAGCAACGATTACGAAATTGCAGTTAGAGAAGGTGCAACGGCTATCAGAATTGGTAGGAAGTTATTTACATAAAAATATAAATTGGAGGAGAAATGGCATTATCAGAAGGACTTAAAGGGTTCGTAAACTTTTTCACAAAGAGCTTTAATGAAGGAGGCGACGAGGACGCATTCATGGATTTGGTAGACCGTGATAGCGATTATGATACAGATGGAACACTTGCATTGGATACAATGTACGGTACAAGAGTAAAACCTGAGCGCTCTTTTGAAAGAGAATCAAAAGTTATTTCTCACCCTAATTCTTACAAGTCTGGCGAAGTTACAGTTATTGAACCTCGTTCATTCTCTGAATCAGCACAGATTGTTAAGAAATTAATCGACAAGAAGACAGTAATTTTGCACCTTGACTTGTTGGACAAAGAACAGTCTCAAAGAACAATCGACTTTATTTGCGGTGCTTCTCATGCGCTTAACGGAACAGCTCAAAAAATCAGTGACATGGTATTTATTTTCACACCGAACAATGTTTCATTGTCAGTAGAAAACGGCGCTGTTCAAAGCAAATTTACCGAATCTTTGTGGAATAAACCTCTATAATAGAGGGCACGTAATTTTGGGTTAGCAGAACTTTCTGCAAACCGGAGATGAAGTATGAAATTTTAAATAATATATTGATTTGTGATAGTTGGATTTTCAGGATGCATTTTGCATCCTTTTTATTTTGCCCAAATTGTCCGTTTACTTCTATTCCCTGACGCGGTATAATGTCGAAAAAGGAGCCATAATGCCAGACAGAATTGTAGAAGTTTATGCGGGAGCTTACGCCAGCGGAAAATCCGAAACAGCCCTTAATAGAGCAATCCAGTACGTTAAAAATAACAAACCTGTTACACTTGTTGACTTGGATACGGTTGAACCCGCTTATACGCTGCGCCCGATTGCGGATGAGCTCCAGAGCATGGGAGTTAATGTTATAACCCAGCCGGATAACTTCGGACTTGGAGAAGCAGCAAGTTATATTACTCCGGCACAGGTCAATTGTCTCGCAACTGATGGCGATATTATAATCGATGTCGGATATGGAGCAGGCGGGCTGGATATTCTGGATATTATTAATAATATTGGGGACGAAAAAGATATCAGGATTTATCTTGTTGTGAATACTTCCAAGTTTGAGACCTCGAATGTTGAAAACATTGTTGAGTACGCAACCTTTGCAGAGGGGCTTGAAAAACGTGATTGGAAGAAGTTTACAGGAGTTATTTCAAATACACACTTCGGTGATGAGACAACAAAAGAAGATGTTATCAACGGGTATCACAAACTTAAAAAAGCATGCGAAATTATAAACCTGCCAATAAGAGCAATCGGCGTGGACGAAAAACTCAAGCAGGAATTTGATTCAACCTATGACGGGGTTGAGGTCTGGTTCTACCACAGGATGATGCCAAAAGCGTTCTGGTAGAATCGGGTTTACTGCCAAGCTGCCTGGCTTCTCAGCTGCTTAGCTGCCCCTTTAACACATAACAATCCACAGGAGCTTTCTCATAAGTCGCCCGAAGTATATCCCTATAATGCTGAAGAACATGTCGTACAAAATTTGCACCCCGCTCTGCGACGCTATCCAGCTTGTTACAAGATCCATTGGCGCATGCCTCAGAGTTGCAATGAACAGCATGTATAAGATTCCTAGGATGTGGATTGTAAGCACCCCGATTACTGCAATTAGAAGTATTCTCAAAAAGTCTGTCTTGCCTTTAAGAAGTGTGCCTGCAAAGAATATCGCCGGAAGAAACGCTAAGATGTAGCCGAATCCGTATTCAAACAGGTAGCTTACCCCGCCTCCGAGCGCGAATATCGGGAAAAACAGGCCGAGAATTATGTAAAAAATTATTGATAATATTCCGTACTTTCGTCCGAGCAGTGCCACAATGAAAAATACAATCGGAATCTGAGGGATGTATTTGTAGCTTTTTATGAAATGATGAAAAATTTCCGTATCAGTCGGGTCGTTAGCCATAAATATGAACGTATCAAGAGGCAGGTAAGGGTGGGTGAGTGTTACCTGCGTGAATGTGGCAACGATTATGAACAGCACGCAAAGGCAGGTCAAAATAAGCGTGCCAAGCGTGAATCTTACCTGCTCCCCTTTGTATTTAAAGCTGTCTATTTGTTTCTCTACCCTTTTGCTCATTTTATTTCTATCAATGTTTTTAGTTTTTCGATGTTTTCTTTGTACTTGTTTTTAAATTTATCGTAAAAAATGTTTTCAGTCCACATGATAAGCGCGTCTTCGTTGTTGTCCTGATAATACCCTTTTCTTGTGCCAAGTGACTGGAATCCGTATTTTTCGTAGAGCTTGATTGCTGGAGTGTTTGAAACCCTAACCTCAAGCGTAAGATACTTTACTCCGTCCTTGTAACAGTCCTCAATAATCCTGTGTACAATGGCTTCTCCAATGTGATTTCTGAGAAACTTCTTTTTTACGGCAATTGTTGTCACATGCCCTTCATCAATTATGTGCCATGTGCCTGCATAGCCGACAAGCTCTCCGTCAGCAGTTTTTGCTGCGTAGTATTTTGCAAGGTTGTTTGACATCTCGTCGTAGAATGATGATTTTGCCCAGTGGTGCTTGCCGTAGGCTTCTTCTTCAATCTCCACAACGCTTTCAATGTCATCCTGCGTCATTTTTGTAATATAAATTTCTGAAATCTTAGTTAAGGACATATGCTTTCCCAATCAATATTGTCATCAGTCTCTTCGCCCGGCTCCACAATGTGCTCACCGTCTTCCAGCATAAGCATTAGAGAAAGTCGGAGCTGCTTTTTGTAATTCTCAAGCGCTTTTTCCCTTGTTTTGGCACAGAATGCAAAACTCGGAATCTCTTTTATTTCAATGTAGTGATAAGGATTCCCGTTGAAATCCAAATCCGTGCCCTCAATGAGCGTCCAATCGAGGTTCATATAGTAATCTAAGTCTTTTTCGCTACTCATCAAGAGACCTTTCATTAAGCGGTTGTTTAATCATAATGCCTTCTCCTCCGATAACATCAGCCTGCTTCCCGTTGATATACAGGTAAGTCGGAAGGCTGGTGTTTGCTTTTGCGGTTTTAATAATCTGGCGGAGCCTTACGTATAAGCTCTCGGTGCCTCCTCCGCCTTCAAAAGCAGGAGAAAGGTCTATGATAATGTTTCCGGAGCCCTCTCTTACAGAAAGGACTTTTGTTCCCTGCGGGATTTCAGATGTGAAACCTTTTGATTTTTCCCATTTTGAAGGAGCAGAAACAAGCTCTGTGATTGCGTATTCAAAGCAGGATTTCTGTTTTTCCAAATCGCATTCTCTGTTTACAGAACGAAGTTTCCCGTTTGAATCTGATATAAATATTTTGACAGTCTTAACTTTTTTCTCATCAGGCGCTGGTATCGGCTCATCCGGAATTTCAGGCAGCTCTTCTACGTCAACCTTTGGCGTCTCGTGTGAGAAATTGAAGTCAAACCCGTCTTTGTGGAAGAGTGAGAAATACACGTACAAAACCGTGATAAGTATTAGAATAAACAAACCCAGCTTTTGAGAAAAATTCATAGTTAGTCTCCTTCTACAAATATTTTACCATTAATTTTTACTTTGTTATCCATAATGTTTACATTCTCGATTTTCCCTTTACATTTCTTTGAATCGAGCATTTCTAAAGTGAACTCAAGCGGGTTTAAAAGGTTTAGCAAATTTGCAACCCTGTCTAAAGATACCTTTCCATAAGCACTGTCCAGCTTGACATTCACAGCCTTGATTTTTCCGTTTACGACTTTGAAATCAGATGAGGCGATAAACACCTTGTTCTTGCTTGCTGGCGCAATCGGGAAATTGTATTCCGTTAAGATGTAAAGCTTGTTGTTTCTGATTTTTGTGCTTACACCCATCACCTGAAACATCGGATAAGCCAGCTTGCTTACAGAATCAATGATGTATTTGTATTCACTCCGCTTTAGCGCTGCGTTCATGCTCTCTTCAGAAAGCTCAAGGTCGTAGGCAAAAGTCATGTCTGACTTGAACTCAACAGGATCCTTTGTGTAATCAACGTAGTTGTAATCACTCAATGTCTTTAGATGAACATAAGGAATCGGGATTTGCTCCACGATGACGTCTTTTCCTGTGATTTCAAGGTGCTTAAATATACCCTTTTTCATGCTGGAAAGCGTGTAACCAGTGAACTTGACTTTGAAATTCGCACCAGTGTCTTTTTTGAGTGAGCTTCTTATAACGCGTTCTGCAATTCCCTCTGCCAGAGGGTTTATAACTGCAAAATGCTTTCTGTTTTTTAAATAATCCTGCGAACATTTATCTGTTTTGGCAAACGCCATTCCTGTAGATAAAACTCCTAATGCGAGGAGTAATAATAAAATCTTTTTCATATACATATATCCCTTTATTCTGTTTCTTTTACGCCCTTATAAAACTCGTTTGTTATAAGCTGCGAATACTTTTTCTTTTCGCTTACGGAAAGTGCAAGCTTTTCAGCCCCGTCTGAGGTTGTCACACTTGCAACCACACCGGAAATGTCCGAGAACGGAAGCTTTGTGACTTTTGCATCAAACTTTGCATACGGTACTTTCTTGCCGTAAACATTCATCTCCCCGCGGCTTGTCACTGTGATATCCTGAACTGTTACAGCCTGATACTTGAATTTTTCTGACAGGTTCTTGAGCTTTTTATCAATCCTGTCACTTTTTATGTCATCCTGCGTGAGGAGCGGCTTTTTTCCGGAATCCACAATAACCATTTTTTGGCCGGAAGCCTTGTGCTCCGCAATAATTGCCTTGTAGCCCACAAGGTTTACTGCGTTGTCAATCTGAAACTCTTCGTTGAGGTTTGAAAAATTTCCGATTTTTTTTGCACTCTCAAAGGCATGCTCCTGTATAAAATTTGTTACACTTACTTTTACAGCCTCCACATATTTCTGTCCTCCGATGGCGTTAAACCCAATGACAGCAAGGACTAGAAGGAAAGCGTTAAAAACTATCTTAATTAATCTAAACATTACTTGCACCTGTCGTATATATTATGTACAATTATAACTATGACAAAACCTGAAATCAATCTAGTAAATACAACAGATGTTTGCGTAGAAGACGCAACTCCTGCAATGCAAAGATACCTTGAAATCAAAAAAGAAAATCCAGACTGTCTGTTATTGTACAGAATGGGTGATTTTTACGAAACGTTTTTCGAAGACGCAGTGACCCTCTCACGCGAGCTCGAAATAACTCTAACCGGAAGAGACTGCGGTGCAAAGCTTGGAAGGATTCCTCTTGCAGGGATTCCTGTAAAATCTCTCGAGGGTTATCTTGAAAAACTCGTTGCTAAAGATATCAAAGTTGCAATCTGCGAACAGCTAGAAGACCCTAAGCTTGCAAAGGGGATTGTAAAACGCGGGGTTGTGAGAATTATTACAGCAGGCACCCTGCTTGAAAGCAATTTTCTGAACCAGAACAGCAACAACTACCTGTGTGCGATGTTTGCCGATGGTGACAAGTGGGGATTTGCTTACACCGATATTTCTACCGGCGAATTTAAAACAACCCAGCTCGATTACGAGACTGTCCTGACCGAGCTTGCAAGAATCCAGCCTTCCGAAATTGTTGCTCCGGCTAAGAAGTTGAAGATTCAGCCGTTCCAGATTGTTCCAGAAGAAACTGTTGACCTGCCGGATGAAATTGTGCAGAACTATAACTGCTCAAAGGTTCCTTACAGGGTGTTTGAAGACGCGTTTGCACAAAACAACTTAAAACAGGTTTTCAAATTGAACAACCTTGATGCAATTGGGTACAATAGCTGCACACTCGGATTCAGAGCTGCTGCTGCTCTGCTTGCCTATATCTGGGAAAACCTGAAAGAAGGGTTCCCAAAATTTGAAAGAATTGAAACTTACGAGCTTTCTTCCTATGTTGCGATTGATTCCCGCACAAGAAAGAACCTTGAGCTAACAGAGACATTGCGTGATAAGAGCAAGTATGGCTCGCTTTTGTGGGCGATTGACAGAACATCCACAAACATGGGAGCAAGACTTTTAAAATCATGGATTTGCCAGCCGCTTAAGGATTTGAAACAAATTTTTAAACGACAGGAAACGGTTAAGAAGCTTGTTGAAAACCCGGCAGGCAGGTATCAGCTTGAAGAGCAGCTCAAAAAGATTTACGACATCCAGCGTCTTGCAACCAGATTGAGCAACGTATCTGCCGGTCCGCGTGATTTTTTGAGTCTGAAAGTTTCTTTGCAGGCGCTTCCTGAACTCGTGGAGACAGCAAAAACAGTCGGGCTTTCTATTTTTGAGAAAATTGAAAGTTCGCTCGACAGCATTGAAGACTACACAGATTTGATAGAGCAGACAATCTGCGAAGACGCGCCGATTGTGATAAAAGAGGGCGGTCTGATTAAGCCGGAGGTAAGCTCCGAGCTGGATTATTTACGAGACCTTATGCACAACGGGGAAAACTGGCTCAAAGAATTTGAACAGAGAGAAAAAGAAAAGACAGGAATCTCGACTCTCAAGGTCGGATACAACAGGGTTTTTGGTTACTTCATCGAGGTCACTAATTCTAACCTTGACAAGGTGCCGCAGAATTATGTCAGAAAACAAACTCTTACCGGTGCGGAAAGATACATTACAGACGAGCTAAAAAAACACGAGGACGAAGTACTCACTGCGCAGGTTAAAGCGTATGAGCTAGAGTACAAGCTGTTTAGCGATTTCAGGAATTATTCAAAAGAGTTCGTGACTCTTATTAGAGTCGCAGCTGAATGTATTGCGGAGCTTGATGTGTTTACATCTTTTGCATCAGTTGCTTCGGAGCAGAATTATATTTGTCCTGTAATGAACGAAAGCGGGAATTTCTTTGTTCAAAACGGACGCCATCCGGTGCTTGAAAAGATTCTTCCACTCGGGAATTATGTTCCGAATGATATCGAGCTCTCAAGCTCTGACAAGACTAAGACCCAGTTCATGATTCTAACAGGGCCTAACATGGCCGGTAAATCGACTTACATGAGGCAGAACGCGATTATCGCAATTCTTGCACAAATCGGTTCGTTCATCCCTGCAGATTACGCTGAAATCGGGATTATCGACAAAATTTTCACCCGCGTGGGTGCAAGTGATGATTTGACTCTGGGTAAATCAACGTTCATGGTTGAAATGACAGAAACTGCTTACATTCTGAACAGCGCAACAGACAAGAGCCTTATCCTAATTGATGAAATCGGGCGCGGAACGAGCACCTACGACGGCGTTGCAATTGCGTGGTCGGTAGCAGAATACATTGCAAGCAAAATCAAGGCAAGGTGCATATTTGCAACTCATTACCATGAGCTTAACGTTATGACAAAGGCCTTTCCGCAGATTAAGAACTACAGAATCACGGTGAGTGAGCAAAACGGCGAAATTGAGTTTTTGAGAAAAATTGTTCAGGGCGGCGCAAGCAAGAGCTATGGTATTCAGGTTGCGAAAATGGCGGGGCTTCCTAATGTTGTAGTGAAGCGCTCGGAAGAGCTCATGAGCCGTATGCAGCGTGATTTCTCAAAGAACCTTGCCGGGCGAAAAAAGGGCGACGAAATGGATTTAGAGCGTCTCGCGCCTCAGCTGAATTTGTTTGATGGTGAGTAATGGACATCTTTGTTATAGAAATAGTCGACGCTGACAATGTGCACATGGAGCTTCTGAAACAGTTCCAGAAAAAAGAGATTTCAAATCCCCAAAAGTGGAACGAACACTGCCTTTCTTACCTGATGGTGGACAGGGTTTTGAGGGAAGTCTACAAGATTGAAGATAGGGAAATCGAGTTTGTAGGCAAAAAACCTTTTCTTAAAAACAGGAAGAAGTTTTTCAGCATAAGCCACAGCAACGAGTTCATTGCTCTTGCGTTTTCCGACTTTGATTGCGGGATTGATATTGAGAAAATAAAATTAAGAGAATTTGAAGAAATCTCCAAGCGGATGAATTTCAAATGCAATACTCTTGAAGAGTTCTACAACGAGTGGACAAGGTACGAGGCTGAATACAAGCTCGGAAAGCCGGCGCAAAAGTTTAAAAAGTTTCATTTTGATGAGTACATAATTACTGCATCAAGCGTGAATATCAATGAAGAGTTTGAGATTTATATTCAAAGCGGAAATGTTTTTCCTAACGCAGCCGGCTGATATTGCTAAAGTTTGAGGAATTTTTGCCGATAATCTTTATATAAATATAAGGAATATCGAATGGCAAGAATTATTGAATCACAAACCGGCGCAAGAAGAATGATTAAGATGTCTGTGGATGATGTCATCTCTGTTGTGTTGGACTACCAGAGGATTGTCCCTAGGTTTTCAACCACAGAAGAGGCTAGAAATTATCTGAGCGATACTGTCATTTATATTCCAGAGGATTCTTAGAAAAAGTCAGAAGAGGACAGGTCTGCAAGCGCATTTTTGGCTTCTTCAAATGTTGGATCCTGATCAAGAATTTCTATATAGAGTTCTTTGGCCTTATCTCTGTTATTATTTTCGTACAACAAGGCGAGATTGTATTTTGCTTGTATAAGCCCTGAATCATACATAATCGCCTTTTTGAATGCTTCTTCAGCGTTCTTTATATCATGCTGCGCTGCGTACATAAGCCCGACACGGTATAAACCGTTGGGGTTTTTTTCATCAATTTTTAAAAGATCAGTGAGTGCTTTTTTTTCTTCAAAAAAATGACCAAGCTGGTGGTGTGCTTCTGAGAGCAGAAGCAGGTACTTTGCGTAGTTGTCTTTTTGTTTATCATATTCAAGAGCTTGATTTAATGAATCAATAGAGCTAGCATAGTCTTTTTGCTTGTATTTGTTGTTTGCAATGTTATAGTATATTTCGGGATTTAGTGCATTGTATTGAGTCGCATTCTTTAGTGCTTCATAGGATTCTTCAAATTTACCCTGCTCTGCGTAATTAATGCCCCATTTTATGTAAAGTTCACAGATAAGCAGATTAACAGTCTTCGCTTCGCGCTGGGTGGCTTTGTCAAGGAGAAGCATGTATCTTTCGAGCGCTTTATCAAACTGATTCTTATCAATATAAGTGTCAGCAAGCTCCAAAGTTACGTCAAATCCGTTTTGAGAAAGCATTGCAAGGTCTTCCAGTATTGAAATCCCTTCGTCCGTGCGGTTGAGCTTGATGTTGAACTTGGCAATGTCGTTTCTCACCTTGAATTTGTCAGAACCCTGAATATCAAGAAGCTTTTCAGAGTAATCAATTGCTTTTTCAAAGTCCTCTGTTTCAACATACAAAGTTACGAGCGTTTCGTAAATCCATAACAGGATTTTAGGGTCAGTAACAAAAGATAGCATGTAAATGAGCGTGTCAATTGCTACTGGATAATTCTTGATTTTTATGTATAGCTCAATGAGCTTCTTGTTTGTGTTCACATCGTTTGGATAAATTCCGAGCCTGATTTTGTAAGCTTCAAACGCCGCAGGATAATCATGCGCCTCTTCATTCAATTCTGCAAGGATTCCCTGAACATTTGCAATCTCTTCGTCCAATTCGAGTAAGTCTGCAAGTATATTGTACACCTGAATTGAAGCGTAAATCTTCTCAGTCTGCCTGTAGAGCTCGGCAAGCTTTCTTACGACATCCTTGTCAGTATTTTTGTGATCAAAAATAAATTCAAACTCTTTTATTGCTTTGTCCAGAATCTGTTTTTTTATAAAACAGTTCCCTAAAACTAAATGGGTCTCAATGTTGTTGGGCTTCTTTTTGAGTATAATCATACATTGCCTGATTGCCTGGTTGTATTTTCTGTCCTCAAAGTATGCCTTTGCAAGGTAGATTCTGACGTCAATGTGCCCCGGAACCCTATCAAGGTACTTTGTTGCAAGCAGCTGGACAAGCGAGTACTCCTTTTTGTCAAAAAGAACTTCAACCTGCTCAAGAATGTTTTTTGTGGATAGCTGTAATTCGTCTCCTTTACTGTTATTTCCTTGAAACAATATTATCGAATATAGAATATATATAGCAGCAATTGCTATCACAAAGGCGATAATAATTATGATAAGGTTCGTATCTGACATTTAGCTTCTCTTCTTAATCAAATAAATATATCAGTATTATACATCATAACTCGTAAAAATAAAAGTTATTAATATTTGCAGTTTACTTTTAGATGGTTTTGATTAAATAATATGAGTATGAAGAGAATAGTTTTTGTATTGTTTTTGATTATATCATTTGGCCTGCCTTCTGCTGCCTACGACGGACTTGATGAGTTTTCCGGAATCGACAGGGCATGGGACGGACAGAAATCCATAACTAATAAGGAATTTGAAGAAGCTATTGATATCCTTGAGGCAAAAAAGAAACAATGCGAGGCAAAACAGCGTAAACGCCAGATTAAACGTATTGGAGGCGGCGGTACAAGCCTGCATTCCGGACTCCATCCGGATGCAGAGATTAAGTCGATGACCTCGATTGATAAAAAAGACGAAGGGCTGCTTCTTAATGTTCCAGTGACCATGATTATTGATGACTGTCCTCTGGAAAAGGGATACTATAAGGTTGTTGCAGAGCGGGATAAGAATAATGATATATATTTATCGTTTTATCAGTCAAGATTTTTTAAGGGCAAGGTGAGAGCGAGCGAGACAAACGACGATTTTGACGAGGAAACTATTGATTTTGTTAAGCTTATTCCATACAACGATAGCTTTGTAAGGATTATATTCGGATCTCTTGATTTTAATGCGTACGCCTATGTGCGCTATAATAAGGATGTTTCCGCTGATTAATGCGCTGTTGAATTTTAACAGCAAATTGGTAGTTGTAAATTTCTGAAAATATGGTATGATAGAAAAGTAGGTTTATATATATTTCTTTCAAATGTTATATAACATTTCAAGAAAATAGTATAAACAATTGATTTCAAAGCTGATGCTACATAGTATAGTTTTGATTAGATGAGAGTTATAAGTAGTTAGAAGTATAACAACATGAAGATGCGCAATTATATGAAGAAAAAAGAAGAGAATGTAACCGCATGCAACCTTTCAACAGACGAGTTGATAGAAAAGACAGCGGGACGCAGAAGAGTGCAGCTTAACAAAAAAGGAAAAGCAGCTCTTGCGCTTTGCTGTGTCGTACCTGTGGTTTGTATCATGATGTCTGTCAAGGGTCTCAAGCCGGTTGAAGAATTTGATGAGGGTGCAATAGGGCTCGTTTCGGCTCCTATTACAGCTGCCTCTGCTAAGAAGGATTTGATTTCAATTCCGACGGGTACGGTAAAAGCTAATCCGTTTCTGCCTTACAGAGATATCGGCGGAACTTCTGTTACTGATGTTCCAAAGTTCGATATTGTAGAGCCTCCGGAAATTGTAAATGAAAGTTCCGACGCAGCAAGGGTAATGGATACCATCGTTACAGGTATTCTGTACGACAAGTTCAGCCCGTCTGCAATCCTGAATATTGAAGGCAATGATTACCTTGTTAAGAAGGGTGACACTGTAAACAACTACAAGATTGTTAACATCATGCAGGACAGTGTTACTGTTAAACTTGGAAGCAACACTTTCAAAGCAGGTATAGGTGAAATATTAACAGAAGGGTCAGTAAATCATAATGACGTTTCAAATTTAAGTAAAAAATTCGGAGGTGAAAGACGATGAGATATAATCATATACAAAGATTTTTGTCAGCTGCCTTGTTATTAGCATTTACCGCTCCTTCCGGTCTTGCTGTTTCAACATACGATGCAGTAGCGCCGTACAGCAGCTCAATGACTTTGTCAGGTGATGTAAGATTAACAAACAAG
>CANAXK010000016.1 GCA_947365485.1 uncultured bacterium | reverse complement strand
AAAAACTTCTGACCGGAGCTGAAATGCCAAAAGACGAAAACATGGTCTACATTCCGCAAAAGAAGTTCAAGCTCGTAAAATACAACGACCCTGTGGGGAGCCCTGAACTGAGCCTTCCGCGTAAACTGAACTTTGACCGGCAGATTAACGCGCAGGGAATCGTTTCCGGTGATTACACAAAGCTCGTTTATCCGGCTGTGTATTATTACGCGCAGTCTGACTGCACAAGCTGCGATTTGTTCCTTATTAATCTGGATTCAACGCTTTCTAATGTTGAAAAGGTTAAAAAGGCAAACATTCTAAACCGCGAAGAAAAACCGCTCATTTCAACAAGCAAGGATATTGACACAAAGTTTGTGTTCAGAACCCTTACCCCGATTGATTTTTCAAGTGACAACACCAAGCTTGTTGTAAAAGAAAAAATCGGCTACAGGCATGACGGAATCTGGCGCACTGATTTGTGGGTTTATGATTTTGAAAAACGCGAAGCGGTCAAGCTTCCGCAGGTCAGAGACGCGATTGTAAACTACTGGGCGAACGCTGGCGGGGTTGATTTTGACGAGAAGCGCTGGGACATTTACCCGATGGGATTTGACGCGAACGACGAAAACCGCGTTGTTTTATGCGCATACGCTTATACGGGCGATGTGCCGAAGTTTTTGGGAACATGGAGCATTGATGTTGACGGCGAGAACTCACGTCTTGAGTCTTTGACCGGCTCGTCTTTTCCTGTGTCTGTAATAGGCTACAGGCTTGAGCAGGATGCGGAAGTTATTCCGGCGTCAGAGGTTGAGTTTGAAGCCAAGCGCGCAAAAGAGCTTGAAAAAGAAAAGGAAAAGGAAGCCAAAAAGGCTGAGAATTTTGAAAAGGGTATAAAAAAGCTTGAGTACGAACGCAAAATCCACCGGATGGATATGGAGACCATGATGAAAATCAACGAGCGCAAGGAGTTTTTGAAGCAGACAAAGAAGAAGAGCGCTGACGGGTTTACCGGTGATTAAAAGAATATTTATTAAAATATAGACAAATCGGCAATTTTATTATATAATAGAATTGCAGGGTAAGAGTATACCTATACTTTCCACTTAGCCACAATCTACAATTGGGAATAAAGCTAAGAAAGGAGGGGGGGGGTAAATGAATCCAGCTAGTAGTGATTATACTAGCTTGGAAGAAAAGAAAAAAGCTATGATAATTGATAAAATAATAATGCTACTACTGGCAATATTTATTATAGTAATAGCATTAACATTAAACAAATTATCGCAGGGGTCTACGGCACTTGTCGAAGATGCCACCCTGCACTTACATTATTTACTATTTCTCTAAATTTGTCAAGATTTCTACTTATTTTCCAATTCCGCAAAATGTTTTCTCAAAAACGACGGTCTGTGATACTTGCACAATCCGTATTTATCAATGGCTTCGGTGTGTTCCTTTGTCAGGTAACCGGCGTTTTTTGCCCAGTTGTACATTGGAAACTCTTCGTGAAGCTGTTGCATATACCTGTCACGCGTTACTTTTGCAAGTATGCTCGCAGCAGCAATCGAGGCGGATTTTGAGTCGCCTTTTATTACATATTCCTGTTCGCGGTTAAAATTCTTTATGAGCTTGTTTCCATCCACGAGCACAAGTGCGTCCAAATCAGGAATAACACCCTCGCATGCCAGTTTCATGGCTTTAAGCGAAGCGTTGAGAATGTTTATTGTTTCAATTTCCTGAACCTCGACGCATACAATTTTGTTATTGGTGTTGTTTTTTATGATGTCATAAATCGACTCGCGTTTTTTAGGCGTAAGCTTTTTGGAGTCGTTCAGAATTGCGAGGTCTTTAATCAGGCCTTCTGTTACTTTTTCAAAATTAACAGCAGCAGCAAAGACACCGCCTGCGGCAGGGCCGCGCCCTGCCTCGTCGGTACCTATAATTGTTTTATTAAAACTTCTGTCAAAGAGAAATAAATCTGTAACTGACATGTTGTTCTCCTCACCCGCATCCGTAAGTCGCTCTGCTCCAACGGCTGCTTTTTACCCGATAACCGGAGCAACAAAAGTTCTTGCAGCAAGTTCTCTATCAAGCATCAAAAGCGCATGTTTGTCTTCACCAATCAGCCTCAAAGTTGCCAAAACACCGCCCACGTTTGATTCTTCTTCAACCTGTTCTTTCAGGTACCAGTCAAGAAGGTGCATTGCAGCTCTGTCTCTCACTTCTTCAGCTACGTCCATAAGGTGGTTGATTCTTGATGTAACGTATTCTTCGTGCCGAAGAACATGTTCAAAGATTTCAAGCGGAGTATTGCCTTCCACGACCGGCTTTTCAATTGCTCTCAAGTCAATCTTACCTCCGCGTTCGTTAAGGTAATCAAACATCCCCATTGCATGAGCATGCTCTTCCTGAACCTGAACATCAAACCAGTTTACAAAACCCTGAAGATTTTGCTCCTGAAAATAAACTTTCATAGCAAGATACAAGTACTCTGAATATAACTCTTTATTAATCTGTTCATTAAACGCTTCCTGTAATTTTTCGCTAATCATACTTACTCTCCTTTTTTAATTTTCGAGACAATAATAGCACAAATTTGTTTTTGATAAAATTAAATTATGAAATATTTATTTCTCATAATTATAGTGCTTCTTGTCTGGGGATTTTTTATCGAACCGCACCTTCTTGTTGTGAAACACTACAAGCTGGAAAGTAAAGCCATGCAAGGCTTGAGAATTGTTTTTGCAAGCGATTTTCATATCGGAAAATATTCAAAATCCAGACTAAAAAGAATTGTTAAACTCATAAACAAACAGAATGCTAATCTGGTTTTATTAGGCGGTGATTTTATAAAAGGCCATGACGGAGCCGGCTCCTTAGGTATTGAAGAACAGGCTCTTGAGCTCGCCAAAATCAAATCACCTGTAATCAGCGTTCTTGGAAACCACGACGGCTGGTACAACAAAGAACTCGTAAGAGACACGCTTGCAGAACACGGAATCAGAGTTCTGGAAAACTCCAGTGTCAACGAACAAGGCGTCTGTGTTGCAGGGGTAGAAGATTTGCAAACAGCGTTTCCTGATATTCCAAAAGCGCTCAAAGACACAACATCACCCCGAATACTTTTGAGCCACACGCCTGATATTTATTACGATGTTGAAGAAGAGGTCGACCTGATTCTTGCAGGCCACACGCATGGCGGTCAGATTTGTATCCCGTTTTTCGGCGCGCCTGTTGTTCCGTCTAAGTATGGTTCAAAGTTTGCAGAGCGCATAATCAATGACGGCAAAAACCTGATGATAATCACAAAAGGACTCGGAACAAGTATTTTGCCTGTGCGAATAAATTCGGTGCCGGAAATTGTGGTGATTGAGTATGAGTGATTGCTGGAGGAGTTGTTCCACTCACCCGCATCCCTAAGTTGCTCTGCTCCAACGGCTGCTCCCTGCCTTGGATTATTCGGGGGTGAGGAGACGCGCAATACCCAGCTGCCTAGCTGCTTAACTTCTCAGCTGCCTTCTTACCATCCATCCATGCCGTAGCCCGTTCCGAACGTAAAGTAACCATTCTTAGAGCCGTAATCACCCGGATTTGTAAGCGGAATACCGTAATCAACAGAGATTGGACCTACACCCGGAATGTAAACCTTCAAGCCCACACCGGCTGTGATTGCGCTAAGCGGTCTGTCGTAGAGCCTGCTTGAAATTGTTTCGTCAAACACCTGCCCTGCATCAACAAAGAACGTGAGCCGGACTTTTTTGATGAACTCATAATTCAGCCGGTCAACAAACGGAAGCGGGGTTGCTAATTCTGCCGAACCCATCAGGAATGCGTCTCCGGTACCCACGCCGTTCATGCGGAACCCGCGCACTGTGTACGGGCCTCCAAGCCTGAACGCCATAACCTCCGGCATGTCGTCTCCATGAACCTTAACCCCGCCTCGCGCGGTCAATGAGAACGACGATTTCTTACGCACAGGGAAGTATTTTGAAACAGAGCCCGCAATTCTGCCGTTTGTGTTCTTGAAATCAGAAACGCTCAACGCCTCTATGAATTTCGCCTGCGCAAGCATACCTTCACGCGGGTTTTCGTTCGTATCACGAGTGTCGTATTTTATACCCGGTGCAAAATTCAAAAAGAACCCGCCCGTAAGCTCGCGCGCCCGGTTTGCAATATTGATATTACGTTGGGCATACAGTGAAGAAACCTTCGCAAAATCGCCCTCGCTCAAGCTAATGTTTTCAAACCCCGCAGAGAAGCTCGTCGTTACATTGTCCATGCTCTGAACCTTGTGCTGCACACCTGCCATAAGCCCGAACCTTCGCTCAATCGCAAGCGGTATCTGGTAGCTGCCTAAATCACGGTAATAGAGTTTTCCCATAAGCGAGTTGTCCGCGTTCAAAAAATAAGGCTCAAAGAAATTCAACTCAAGCTGGTAATTCATCCTATTCTTGATAGAAGCGTCGCTCAAAAGTATGCCGGAGCCTAAGATTCCGGAGAGCGAAACCCGCTGGGCTTTGCCTAAAAAGTTATCCTCCCTCAAGCTTATTGAGCCGAACGCGCCAAGTGCGTTATCAATCCCGCCTCCAAGCGCGACGCTGTTTGTGCTCTGCTCTGTTACAACAACCTTGACGTTGTATTCGCCTTCTACTGTGTCGCTCGGCTCGATTTTTCTTGTAACGTCGCTGAAAACCTGGGTTGAGTAGACTCTTGTAAGGTCTTCTTTGAGGTAGTTTTCGTTGTAGACCGTGCCAGGCTGGGTCATGATGTTTCGTTCAATAACGTAGTCTTTTGTCCTGTTGTTGCCTTCGATAAAGATTTTATCAATCACGCCCTCATTTATATTCAGAGTAAGCGCGCCGTCTGGGTCGTCGTCAACCGAGCTTACAGAAGCCAGAATATACCCTTTATTGCTGTAGTATCCGTTAATCTGCTCGATTGCGTCGTTGATATGGAGAATGTTTTGCGGCTTGCCTTTTAGAGGCATGATAAACGGCATGAGTTCAACTGTCGAAATAACAGTGTTTCCGACAATTGATATATCAGACACCATCATGTTTTCCTGAAGCTCAAAAGTTAAATCAACGCTTCCGTCAGGCTGAAGAACAGGTTCGACCGCCATTCTTTCGGTAAAGAACCCGAGCGCATAAATCCGCTGCAAATCCTGCTGCAAGAGCTCTGCGTTATAAAGCGAGCCTGTTTGGGTCTTGATTTTTGAAAGAATCGCCTGCGCATCCAGGGTACTTAAGCCCGTGACATTGATTCTGCCAATAATCGAGCCCTCGAGTTCAGGTGTCTGCATGTCGACTCCGACATGGTAGGATTCAACTTGTTCTACTTCTTCTGCTATATTCTCATCAGGAGGCGAGAAAAAGTCGAGCGCCTGTGTCTGCGCTGGAAGTGGCTCTTCCGGTGGTGCAGGAGGTGGTGAGTCATCGATATTTGAGGAGAAATAGTCTGACTCATTGAACTCTCCCGTGTAAGGGATGGACGTGTTAACATTTAGTGTTGGTTTTTTGGTTTTGGAAGTGTCTAAGTAAAGGGGGTTGACCAGTTTTACCGGTTTTGGGCTGTTAAAATTTATATAAGAGAAGTTTGGTTCGAGTTCGGCATAAGCAGAAGGGCAGATCAAGATTACTGACAAAGCCAATGCAGCCGTCAGTTTTGACGTCATCAAATCTCTCCTCTTTAGTTTTGGCACTTCCCTTCCTTATTGTTTTTAGATATCGGCCTCTGTCAAAGACAGCACCGCCTGATAAAACCCTTTCGGGTCGTTAGATGCAAAAGATGTACGAAGAACATTTGAGCCGATGTTGATATTAACATAGGTCGTTCCGTTTTCCACAGTCACTTCGTATTTGTTTTTGGACTTGTTGAACTTTGATTTCGCCCCGCTAACCTATGTCACGGGATACGCAACCACGCCCGGGCTGTCTGTCGAATTAGCCCCGAGTTTGCAGTTTGCAAGCGAAGACGATTTCGGAATCTTTGCAAGGTTTGCAAACGCGATATAAACCACACCGCCTCTTTCAAACATAGCTTCTTCGTACCCGCCCTGTGTTACTGTGTTTGCTTTGAGATACAAAGTCTTAGCATCCGGGCTGTTAGTAACAACTTTGAACCCACTTGAGAGCGGCACTGCGAGGTTTCCGGTTCTGTCAGTAATATTTGCAACAAGCACAGGGCTTGTCATAGGCTCTATTCTAAGGTACTGCGGAATCTGAAAGCTAAATTCTGCACTTGCAACATTGTTTTCTGCAAATGCACTCAGTGTAGATGTAATAAATACACATACAAGTATTAGAAATTTCTTTAGAAAATTGATATTCATCCCTAGTCTTTTGCGTTTGTTAACAGTCCATTATTTATTTTATAGTAAACATGCTATGCAGAGCCAGCGTTGTAATATTTTGTAACAATTTGTGGTATAATCTTTTTATGAAGAGATTTGGGAAAAAAGTTTTATTTGGAAGTTTAATAACAGCGACTGTGCTAGCAGCAGGCGCAGTATCAACATACCTGTGGGCGCTGCCTGCAATTGTTTCAAACGATTGGGTGCATTCAAAAATCGAAAGCACGGTAAAAAAACAGACCGGAGCTGATTTAGAGATAGGAAAGGTTAGGCTCAAAACCGGTGTTGACCTTGCGTTCTCGCTTGACAGGATGACGCTCAAAAAGGGTTCAAAAGATTTGCTGAATCTTGAAGGGCTTGATACGGAGTTTTCGTTAAGTGATATTCTGAAAAAACGGCTTATCGTTAAAAAAGTATTTGCTGACAATGTTTTTATAAACTCTTCTGACCTGATTGCGCTTTTCCCGCAGAATGAGGAACAAAAAGAGCCGCAGCAGATGGATTTTAACATCGATATTTTTTCTGCGCTGCTTGGTGTGAAGGAGTGTCTAATAACTTACGACAATCCGGATGTTGGAATCAGGTTTGACGCAAAGAATCTCGAGCTTGACAGGACGCAGGAAAAGAAGTATCTGCACTTTGATTTCGATTTTGAGATGAAAAAGGGAGCTGACAGGATTTTTGTATCAGCCAATGACATGAACAAAATCTACATGGGAAACGGCGAGCTTCATGTGGACAGATTCCCGATAGAGATTGACAGGTCAAAGGTTTACATTGACGCGTATGCTTCGCGCAAGACTGGCATGGAGATGAACATTTCGTCCAAAAACTTTAGTGCAAGAGATATTGCGAACATTGTTACTTCAAACATACTTATCCCGAACGGCAAAGAGCTTCTCAAGCCGATTTGCGATGTTCAGGGGAGTGTTGATTTTAACATCAACCTCACAAAGGACAAAATAAGAGGGGATGTTAATGTAAACAAATCTTCGTTCAAGATTGTTGATTTGCTCAAGATGCCGGTAGAGGTCTCTCAGGGCATTATTGAGATTGGGAACAAGGACATAAAGCTCCGTGATTTTACAGGGTTTTACAACAACAAGAAAATCAACAGCCTCAAGATGGAAGGCGAAATCAAGGATTACTGGAAGACTTGTGACACAGAAATTGTCTCCAACATTTTTGTAAACGACGATTTCTTCAAAAACTACGCCTCCAAGCTTCTTGGCGCGCCAATCGGGCTTGTGGGCGACGCAGGTTCAAGGCTTACGCTCAAATCAAAGAACGGCTCCTGCGATGTTGTGTGGTACTTCCTGCTCAACGAAAACGAAGGATTCATGCTCGGTGACCAGTCAATGGTGCTCAAGGACTACAAAACTTTGTTCAAGGTTGACCTTAGCGTTGTCGGTAACATCCTCAAGCTCAACACGATTGACTATTACATAACCAACGAGCTAAAAAAGGGCATGACACCTGTGCTTGCAATCAGCGGGAACATTGACATGGCAGATAACATGAAGCTTCTTGACATGGATTTGAAGATACCGCGTCCGCTTCCGAGCGAGTTTTTGAACTTCCTTGCATGCCAGAAGATTTTCAAAAAAGGCACAGTATCAGGTGAAATGCGTTATGACAACACCGGAGCGTTCCCTAAAATAGACGGCGGTTTTGTGCTTAGCAAGGTTCGTATTCCTTCCCAAAGATTATATATTGAGAGTGCAAAATTCGGCGGAAGAGGTGACAAGCTCGGCGCGATAGCAAACGGCAGGTTCAAGCGTTCCAAGTATGATTTCAACGGCTATGTTGTAAACGACCTGCGACTTCCGATTGTTGTGAAGAACGTTAATTTGACGGTTGACAATGTTGATGTTGAAAAAATGCTTGCCAACAATATAAACAATTCAGCCCAGACTTCCGCAGAAGTAGCAGCGCAAGTTGAGGATGATAACGAAGAAAGCGCAGTTGCGTTCACAAAGGGTTTGGTAATTGTCGAAAAATGTGCGCTCAACCTTGAGAAGGGCAAGTACAAAGAGGTTGATTTTGGAAACATACATGCGAATCTGACGCTTGACAAAGACGGGGTATTGAACATCGAGTCCAACAAGTTTGACATTGCAGACGGGATTTCCACGCTCAAGGTCAAGGCTGATTTGATTAAGAACAAGTATTATTTGAGGCTCGGCGTTAAGGATGTTAATTCTGATGTTATGGCCTCTGCGATTCTCGGTCTGCCGCGTGAGATTTCCGGCAAGGCAAGAGGGCTTATTGAGATTAACACAGACCAGAGTCTTAAGCTCAACGGAGACATCAAGTTTGACATAAAAGACGGGTCGATTGAGAAGGTTGGCTATGTTGAGTACTTATTAAAAGCAGCGTCTTTATTCAGGAACCCGCTTGCAATGATTAGTCCGACAACAATAAGCGACCTTGTAAGCATTCCTGACGGGAAGTTTGAGAAGATTGCAGGGGAGTTAAAGATTGTGGACAACGTTGTCATGCCAATGCAGATTCGCTCTTCTGCTAATTCGCTTGCGACTTACATTGTAGGCAGGTATGATCTTGAGACAAACGACGCGACTTTAAGGATTTACACCAAGTTTTCTGACAAGGACACTGGGTTTGCAGGGTTTTTGAGAAACATTTCTCTGAACAGCATTGCAAGCAGAATTTCTTCAAGTGGAAGGAACGACAGCAACTACTACTCGTCTGAAATCTCGCAAATTCCTGAGTTGAAGGTTGGAGAAGATGATGCGCAGATTTTCCTCACAAAAGTTGACGGCGATGTTGTTAATTTCAATTTCTTGTCATCATTGAAGCGGATTAAGTAACAGGAGAAGAATTTTGAATATTTTATCTTATTTCAAAAGTGTGCATGCGCAGAGACAGATTAACAAGCTTGCAAGAAAATACAAAAACAAGAAGCTTGTAATTTACGGTGCCGGAGAATATTATCAGATTCTACAAGACAATTTTGACCTTTCAAAGCTTAACATTGTAGGGATAAGCGACAAAAAATTTGAGACCTCAAAAGAGAGCAACCCGTCTACTTATACGCCGCTTGCGCCGGAAGAGTTAAAATATGCTGACTTTGATGTTGTTCTGGTTGCGCTCTATGATGATACGAGTCTTTGTGATTATCTTGAGTATGAACTCTTGATTAACACAAAAAATGAGGGCAAAAAAATACGCTCAATCATTGAGCCGACCTTCTGGTACACTGTTAGAGTTTTGTTGGGCAAATAGATGGACAGAGCTGTTTTATTAAAAAAGATAAAAAACAAGTTTGTATCCAGAGAACAAAAGTTCAGGGAGTATTACAAAAAAACGTATAGCACCTACATGTTTTTAAAAGACATTGCTGACACACGTTATCTTAAGCCTATAAAAGGCGAGTTAAGGGAGTATCAGCTTGTGTTGCTCAAGTTTGCAAAAGAGTGGTTTGACAAATTTGATGCTCTTGATATCAAATACTACCTAATTGGCGGAAACCTGCTTGGTGCATACAGGAATCAGGGGTTTATTCCTTGGGATGATGACATTGATATCGGGATGATGCGGGAAGATTTTAACAAGCTTATTGCATATCTTAAGTCAAACTTCGTGCAAATGGATGTAAGCAATATTAGTTATAGTGCAAAAAACAGAAGTTTTGCTGTAAAAGAGCATATTGAAAAGTATCCGGACGAGATTACGTTTGCGATTTTCCCTACTCATTTGCAGATTATGTGTGGGCGTGATATGGAGAATTTAAAAACTCTTGATATTCATCCTTACGATTTTTATCCTAATAATTTGTCAGAACAAGATTTGAAAAAACAAATTAGCGAAATAAAAAAACAAAAGAATAAGATAAATAATTTTGCTCTGATTAATGATTATCTTTATGAAACACGTGTTGAAGTTAAAGATTCAAACAAGATTTATTATGGGATTGATAACTACGACTTTACTTTTTTGCAGTTTACGGATTGGTACAGAAAAGAGGACATTTTCCCGCTAAAAAAAGTCAAATACGAAAACATTGAGTGTTTTATTCCAAACAATCCTGAAAAATTTCTGACGATAAATTACGGCAAGGATTACATGGTAATGCCACAGAAGATTTTCCTTGACTCACACATTAACTACCGGAAAGAGGTTCTCAACTTTAAAGCAAGTCTTGATAAACAGGTGCTTTTGAAAAAATTGAAACGAAGATATTTTACTTCAAAAGTCGAAATTTACAAAGAGCTGTACAAAAAATTCAAGCCTTGCACTGATATGCTTCTTGATATTGTTGACATTAAAACAGTAAACCACTGCCAAGACAAATTTCTACGCAATGAACAGCTAAAATGTGTCGAGTTTGGTCAAAAAATCACAGATTTTTTCAACAAAAACAATCTTGAATATTTTATAACTTCAGGGACTCTAATAGGAGCTGTAAGACACAAGGGATTCGTTCCTTGGGATGATGATTTTGATGTCGGAATGATGAGAAGAGATTACGAGAGATTGAAAGATATTCTTAGAACGAATTTTAAAGAGATAGATATTTCTGAAATTTCGATTTCAAAACACAACAAAGATTCTGTAGTAGACAAGGCGCTAAAAAACAGCAACGGTGAGATAATGTATTTTATTGGGCCCAAGTACACCCAGATTTATCAGGGTAAAGGGCTTGCAAACTGCACATTGATAGATGTTTTTCCACATGAATACTATAGGGAAGACTACACGCTTGAAGAGCACAAAAAATACATGTCAGGAATCAAGAACAAGATTGCAGAGATTGATAGTTTCAAGGATATTTTAGAGTTCTTGAATAACGAGATCAGAACCAACCCGAATATTGTAGAAAAAAGCAGTAAGATATATTATGGCGTAGACAGTCTCGGAAGCTACATTGTAAACCCTACTGACTTTTATTATCAAGATAAAATTTTTCCAAGAAAAATGATGAAGTTTGAGGACAGTGAATTTCTGGCGCCAGTTGATGCTGATGCTTATATTAGAGTTCAGTACCCAGATTACTGGTCGTTTCCAAAGAATTTTTCTATTGCACCGTTTTTAAAAATAAAACTTAAATACTAGTTTCAAGAACTTGTGTTTGAGCCTTTTAATAAGCATTGATTTTATTTTGTTAGAATCATTATAAACATTATTTCTCTTGTTCATGAAGATACCGTAAGTATCATACTTCCAATAAATATTGCGTTTAATAATTTTTGCGGGATTACCTGCAACAATGACTCCCTCTTCTTCAAATTTCTTATTCACTAGTGAATAAGCTCCAATAATACTATTGGAGCTTACCTTGCTACCTTTTAGTATTACTGCGCGTTGAGCAATCCATACATCGTCACCAATGATTACATCCTCCGGCTCATTGTATGGCAGGCTTTCTCCAAGGTTGAAAATCGCGTGCCCATCCGAGGTTCTTATCGAAATGTCTCTTCCTATTTGTGCATTTTTGCCGATAACAAGCTTATGAGGTTTAAAGCGTTCATTATTATTGACTACGACCTTAAAATTAGGTTGGTTCAACTGCACATTTTTATCAATGAAACATCTGCCCCAGCTTCCAAGATAAATGCTGGCACTATTCACAATACAATTAGTGCTCTTCATCTTAAAAATAGCGTTTTCTCCTGCAAGATGAATCGCAGTGTTCTTAAAATTTATCGGAAGTTCCAATTCTACATAGTGTCCTTCGCCTTCTATAAGAAGGTTCAGGCCTTTTAACTTTCTGCGGAGTTTTTTCTTTTGACCGTTAAGAACAACATAAACTTCATTGTTCTTAGGAATTTTGTAAGGAAAGAGTCTGTTAATAAAATCAAAAAAGGATTTAAGCATTTTATTTTCCTAAAATCTCAATATCCTGAGGCAGATGGTTGTCAGACTTTTCTATTATTGATTTATAATTGTTATAAATCTTTTGCTTAAGACTTGTTGAGCTGCAACTCTTTCCGTACGGAAAATAAACCACAGTCACCCCCTGCTCCTCCAGGTAATCGTATTTCCCTGCCCAGTCATCACCTACTACAAAGACATCAAACCTAAGTTTTTCTACTTTGTCTTTGTGATTCAACGAGTGCTGCGGAATTACAATATCAGGATATTTGAGCGCTTTCATAAGCGCAATACGCTCCTCAAACGGAATAACAGGTTCTGATTTGTACTCGTTCACAAGCTCGTCTGTGTTCACCCCGACAATCAGGATATCGCCTAAAGCGCGCGCGTATTCAATCATTTTCAGATGGTTTATGTGAAGCATGTCGAATGTGCCCGATGTGTAGACTACGGTTTTGTTTCCTATCATTTTGTTCTTCCTATCCAGTATCTTGCGTTTGTCTCTTTGCGCCCGCCAATTTCATCATCCAGAAGCAAATCTGTCTTTATTATATCAAAGTCTTTAAAATACTGTTCATACTCCGCTTGCGTTCTGTATATCGCACTGTAATTTGATTTCAACTCTTTTGACTCAAACTTGTCAAGCGTAAGCCTTCCGTCCATTAGACTAATGGACTCCTGAATATATACATATTCAGGAGAAAGCTCTCTTATTTTCTCAAAAATCTTTGGAAGCTCGTTATCATTAATATAAGTTAAAACCCCGGTGCATATTACAAGGTTATAATCCTTGCTCAAAATTTCTTCGCTCATATCGCATACAGACATTTCATAAAAATTTACGTCTTTTCTATCCGCATACTTCCCGTTAGCAATTCTTACATATTCAGCTGTAAAATCAATACCGGTATACGTTTCTATTTTATCACCAAGATTTTCAACCCATCTTCCAATACCACATCCAATATCAAGAATCCTTAATGATTTGAGCCCGCTTAAAGCTTCTTCTAAAATCGAACATTCCTTTCTGTTTCTTTCTGCCTGCGCACCCTTGTCATCCCCGAGCAGCACTGTTTTTAAGCCAGTTGCGCTCAAAGCTCTTTTTGCCCAAAACTCTTTTATATCATTGCTGTCTAAATCAACCCTGTCATCATATATTCTCGTTGTCATCTAAGCTCCTTCAATGTTTTTTCAAGCGCCTTCAAACACTTCTTTATCTCTTTTTCACCGATGTTTCCATAGTTCCCTATTCTGAAAACATGCGTTTTTAACTCTCCCCCAGACGGCGCAATCTCAATTCTGTGCTCCTCGCGCATTATCCTAACGATTTGAGACGCGTCATACTCTGTTGTGTAAACCGCACTTGTGCAGTTTGCAGGATTCTCTGCAATGATTTCGAACCCCAAATTTTTTAAACCCGCTCTTAAAAAACCAGTATTCTTCTTGTACCTTGCCCGGAAATTCTCCAAGCCCTCTTTTCTTATCTTCTCCAACCTCTTATCAAGCTGGTTAACAAGGCACACAGCAGGCGTGAACGGGGTTTGACCACGCTTTGCGTTGTTTACATAATCAAAAATATCAAAATAAAAACTTCTTAAATCCGCATTTTCTGCAAACTTCAAAGCCTTTTCACTCACAGACATGAACCCGAGCCCGGGCGGGAGCGCAAAAGCTTTCTGCGAAGCCGATACCGCAACATCAACGCCCCAAATGTCAGGCAAAAACTCGTCAGCAAGGATTCCGCTTACACAATCCACGACAAAAAGCGTTTCAGGATAGGCTTTTAGAATCTCGCCTATTGCTTTTATATCAGTCAAGGCTCCAGAAGAGGTTTCATTCAGGGTCGCAAAAACCGCTTTTGAATCAGGGTCTTCTTCAAGTGCTGTTCTAACTTGTTCCGGCTCTACGCTTTTTCCAAACTCAACAGGGATTTCGACTGTTCTCACCCCGTGTTTAAGGCAAATATCCCCCCATCTTTTTCCAAAAGACCCGCCGTTAATGTAAATCGCCTTGTCGCCTTTAGACAGAACATTTGTAACCGCTGCTTCCATTGCGCCTGTGCCGGATGAAGCGAAGACTACGACCGGATTTTCGGTCTGGAATGTATATTTGAGGTTCTCAAAAATCCGGAGCCATTTTCGGGTATAGTCTTCTGTCCGCATATAATCCTGCGGATATGAGGCAATCTCCAGAACATCCCTCTCAACTTCTGTCGGCCCTAAGACCATTAGCAAATTGTGTTTCATACTGTGATTATATCACAAATCTCCAAACAAATCATCTATAATATTCTGAGCGCAATAAGTGTCCTTTAGGCTAAGTTTTGCCAACACCCTATATCTCTCATCCTTTTTAGGGTCGTGGTTTTCAAGCAGCATATCTTTTAAAAATCCATTGAGTTCTTCAAGGTTTGAAGCTTCGTAATAAGAGTTGCAGATTTCTCTTACAAAATCATTGCCTTTAAAAGCTTCTGACTTGAGGTGTATGCAGGGTTTACCCGTTACAAAATACTCAATCAGGAACGACCCGCAATCTGTAATCATAAGCTTGGAATCCTGAAACAAATCCATATAATCACCGGTATCATAAACCATGCCGGCTTTTTCCCATCTTGCGTAATACTCGTCCGCCTCTTTCTGGCTCATGTAACCTGATGTAAATAAAAACCTGTAAAGAGCAGGGTGAGGCTTAAACACCCAGTTTAATTCCGAATGTTTTTCTGCAAACTCCAGAATCTCAAATCCGTTCCAATCAAAAGTCCCGTACCTTATGTTTTTCCCGCAAACAGTCCAGTGCGGAGCGTAAATAACATACTTTTCCCGATGTTCTTTTTTATCAAGATAGTAATAATCAAGCTGCGGGTGCCCGACTACGCGAAGTTTTGCGCCCTTATCAGGCATTTTTGGAGCATAAAAGTTTCTGATGATTTCATCAGGAACATAGTACCTGTGTATGTATCTGTGGAATCTCAAATCGTATTCAAAGAACTCTTCTGTATCCGAAATGTAGTAAGGCACATAATAAGTCAGTGCAAATTTTGAGCACGCAACCGGCCCTTGCGAGGTTTCGACATACCATGGGTGTGAGTAAAAAATCAAATCCGGCTCAAATTTTTCAAACGGGATAAACTCGTCTTTTTCTAAGTCGTAGCCCAACTCAACATTCATCCCTCTGGATTTGAAGAACTCGTAATTTTTTCTGATATCCTCTTGCGTCTGATAATTCATGTTGTTTTCCGGCGCTGCATTTTTTGTTACAACAATTAGTGGTTCGAATCTCTCATCTTCGACCATCAAATCATAGAGGGATTGTGATTTCCAGCGTGAGGAGTCGTAAACATAGAAGACAACTTTTAGCGGGAATTTATTTTTGAGTCTTTTTTTGACTCTTTTTATGTTCTTTTTTATGTAAGCACAATTGGAAGCAACTTTTCTCTCATAAAAAAATTGTTTTCCAAACCCGAGAATTTCGCCTATTTTTTCGTAATCAATATACATTATAGTTCTGCTTTTTTGCTCTTTCTTTTCAACACCTTGGCCTGATACGCAGGGTCATAC